>JALSPN010000041.1 GCA_026985945.1 Thermodesulfobacteriales bacterium | reverse complement strand
GGGGGGAGGAATCCACCGCAGTTACAAAATAATAGTAAAAACCTGGTTTTTCCGGACGATCAAAGAATTTGGGCTCTTTAATGGGTTCGGGAGTGAGAAGAACCGGTGGCCGGCCAGGTCCTTTACGATAAACCCGATAGCCCCAGAGGTCAGGCTCTGCGTTCCTGCGCCATCTCAGCAGGACACCTCCCCGAAAGGGAATTGCCACCAGACCTTCCGGGGGTTGGGGAGGCGTAAGATCTTCAGGGCGGCCACAGGCCTTGTTGCTTAGAGGGCCCTCAATGAGGCTTCCGTAATAGTTAAAGGCCGCCGCTACCTGATAACAATAAAGCTCTCCGTTTCTGACATCATAATCAAAATATGCCGTTTCAGGCACCAAGACCGGAAGGGGTTTCCTTAATTTTCCGGGTTTGAAACGATAGATTCGGTACTTGAAAAATTCTCCTGGTGCCGGCCTGCCATCTAAAAATTTTTCTGGAGGCTTCCAGCTCAGGAAAACATAACTATCCCAGGCCCTGGCGGTAAGATTGCGGGGGGCTTCGGGAGGAGTGTACCAGGCAAAGGAAGGAGAGCGAGCCGGATCACTTATACACCGCCAACCCCTTACCGCTCTTACCTCATAGAAGTATCTGAAACCGGGCTTGAGGGCCCGATCGTTAAAATGATAGCGTTTCAAAGTCTCAAACATTTTGGAATCAAGCGGAATAAAGAACTCTTTTTCGTAAAAACGTTTCGGGCCGGAGACCGGCTCTGCCCGCCGCAGAATACGAAATCCCTTCAGACCGTCAAGGGGGTTACCATCCACCTTTTTGCGGGGAATTTTGAAGGAAAGCTCTGCCCCCCAGAAATGAAGTGAAACGTTCAAATCCTCAGGGGGGCGAGGACGAACCGCCTGCGGAGGTTTGGGAGGAGTCTTTTTACCACAGGCGAGAAGGATCAGAAGAAGACTACCAATGAGAGCCAAAAATTTTCGCACCTTTAAAGCTCCCCCTGCTGAGGGCAGAGACTACCCCAGCCTGCCTGCGGTGTAAACTTCTAAATGTTTTCTAAAGGGCAATAATTTCAAAAAGAAAAATTGGTGAATCCTTCGCCGCGCTCAGATGACTGACACAAAAGTTTTAAAGCTTAATTCATTAAAATAATGGAGGCATATTTCGTAGTTGCGCTTACCTTAATTCCCGGTTAGTGGAGCAGAAAAAGCTCTTGGGTCTTATTCTAATGGCGAATAGGGAATGGCGAGTGGCGAAGGGGATCTCCCTCCCCTTGTAGGGAGGGGAGGATTAGCCGGGAATTAGGCAGTTGCGCTTACAACACAAATCTCAGTATTTTGTAAAAGTTTCATTATGTGAAAAAAATAATCCGCTAAGATAAGAGCCCATGAAAGGAGACCGGATCTTACTTGAACACGGAAGTGGAGGCCAGGCTACTTCTAAGCTTCTTGAAGAGGTCATCTTGCCTGTTCTGGGGGAGGTGCCCCTCCTGGACAGTGCCCTCCTTGAAGCATCAAGTCTCACCTCGGTAGCCTTTACCACTGATAGTTTTGTAGTGGATCCCATCTTTTTCCCCGGAGGGGACATCGGATCCCTTGCGGTTCACGGCACGGTAAACGACCTTACCATGGTTGGTGCCACCCCTCTTTTCCTCTCAGTGGCCCTCATTCTGGAAGAGGGGCTTGAAATCTCAAGCCTAAAAAAAATTCTTTCTTCCCTGGCAGAGGCTGCCCAGGAAGCAAAAGTCAAAGTAGTGTGTGGAGACACGAAAGTTGTCCCCAGGGGTAAAGCGGATAAGATCTTCATTAATACCTCTGGTATTGGTAAACCGGGCTCCTGGAAGCCGTCTCCAGAAAATCTCCGCCCGGGGGATAAAATCCTGGTCTCTGGCCCTATCGCTGATCATGGTTTAGCTATTCTCGCCTCCCGTGAGGGCCTTGAACTTGAGGGTATTAAAAGTGATTCCCAGCCATTGAATCATGTAGTCCTTCCCCTTCTTGAGAATTTTTCCTCTGCAGGGAAGATTTTGAGAGATCCCACCCGTGGGGGGCTTGCTTCTCTTCTCCACGAATTTGCCGCCCAAAGTGGGTGTAGTTTTTTCCTTGAGGAAGAAAAGATCCCTATAAGGCCTCAGGTGCGGGCCGGATGCGAAATACTTGGCCTTGATCCCCTTTATCTTGCCTGTGAAGGGCGTTTTGTGGCGGTGTGTGCTCCAGAGGCTGCCGAAGAGATCATTTCTTTTTTGCAGAAATTTCAGGCTTCTTCAGAGGCTTCCATCATAGGGAAGGTAACACCTCGGGGGGATTTTCCCCTCCTTCTAAAGACTCGTTTCGGAGGTCTGCGCCCGGTGCCACCCCTTTCTGGAGAACCCCTTCCCCGCATCTGTTGAAGTTGTGAAGCTTTGCGTTAAGTTTCCCTCTCACAAGTGAAGACGGAGGGAAAAATGAAGGACCTGAGCCCAGAGGAACAGCTCCGGTATTTAAAACGGGGCACGGTGGAAATTATCGAAGAGGAAGAGCTGCTTGCGAAATTGAAACGGGCTTGCGAAACCGGTACACCTCTAAGGGTGAAGGCTGGCTTTGACCCCACGGCCCCAGACCTTCATCTTGGCCATACCGTCCTTCTTCACAAAATGAGGCACTTTCAGGACCTGGGGCATGAGGTCTATTTCCTTATCGGGGACTTTACCGCCATGATAGGCGACCCGTCCGGGCGCTCCGAAACGAGACCTCCTCTCACCAAAGAGCAGGTGCTCGAAAATGCCAGGACCTATGCCGAGCAGGTCTTTAAGATTCTCGATCGCCAAAAGACCAAGGTGGTCTTTAACAGCGAATGGATGTCTAAATTCGGAGCCGAAGATTTTATCAGGCTTTGTGCCAAATATACCGTGGCCCGCATGCTCGAACGAGAAGATTTTAAGAAACGCTTTGAAAGCGGCCGCCCCATTGCCATTCACGAACTCATTTACCCCCTTATCCAGGCTTACGATTCCGTAGCCCTTAAGGCCGATGTGGAACTTGGGGGCACGGATCAACGCTTCAACCTTCTGGTGGGGCGAGACATCCAGCGAGAATATGGCCAGGAGCCCCAGGTGATTATCACCGTCCCCATCCTTGAAGGGCTTGATGGGGTCCAGAAAATGAGTAAGTCCCTTGGCAACTACGTGGGTATCACCGAGCCCCCCCAAGAAATGTTCGGAAAACTCATGTCCATAAGTGATGAACTCATGTGGCGTTACTACGAGCTCCTCACAGACGTTCCCCTGGAAGAGATTTCCCGCTTAAAGGAAGAAGCCTACGCCGGCCGCATCAATCCCAAGGACCTTAAAATCCGTTTGGCCAAAGAAATCGTAGCCCGCTATCACTCACCGGAAGCAGCGGAAAAGGCGGCTCAGGAATTCGAACGGGTCTTTGCCAGAAAAGAAATTCCAAAAGATATCCCAACCGTTTCGGTATCCTCAGGAGAGGTCTGGCTCCCCAAATTCTTTAAAGAACAGTCCCTGGTCAGGAGCACCTCAGAGGGCAAAAGATTACTGGCTCAGGGTGGGGTGCAGATAGATGGCCGGAAAGTCCGAGAAGAAAATTTCGTCTTCTCTCCCAGGAAAGAACATGTCTTTCGCATCGGGAAAAAGAGATTTTTAAAGGTCGTTGTTGAGGGTTAAGAGGGGAGGTTCGTATCCGCGAAGGGAAAGATAGACCTTTTTAAACCCCAGCTCCTGAAAATACCTGGAAGCCTCATCCCGTAGAGAAAAAAAGGCCTCAAGTTCCTCTGGAGCAATTTCTATGAGGGCAGCCCCCCGGGCCAGTCTTACCCTTACTTTTCGCCATCCAGACGCCCTGAGATAGGCCTCCGCTCTTTTTACGAGCTCTATCTTCTCTCCGGTTATCTCCTCTCCTGGCAAAAAACGGGTGGCCAGGCAGGGGGAGGCCTCTTCCCGGTAAACCTCAAGCCTCCGCTTTCGGGCTACTTCTTGAAGTTCCTTTTTCCTGAAACCTGCTTCAAGGAGCGGGCTTAAAATACCAAGTTCCCGCAGGGCCTTAAGACCGGGGCGATCCTCGTGCAAATCGTCTCCGTGGGTTCCGTCAGCCAGGGGGAAGCTTGCAAATTCTTTTAATTTCGCAAACATGGCCCTTTTGCAATGATAACACCGCTCAAGAGGGTTCTCCCGAAAGAATTTAAGGTTCAAATGATCAAAGGGGACCATTTGATGTTTTACCCCCAGCCGGGATGCCAGAAGCCGCGCCCTTAAAAGAGAGCCCTCGGGCATGATCTCTGAGGCTACGGTAAGGGCCTCAACCTTTGAAGCCCCTAGACATTCCACAGCCAGAACCAAAAGGACGCTACTGTCAAGCCCTCCTGATAAGGCCACACTAAGACCTGGAAGGGCCTCGAGTCTCTGAAAAAGTTTTCGGATCTTTCCCACCGACTTCACTAACGAAAGGGATAAAGCTCCGTGCCCGGGAAAGGTGCCTGGGGTTCGGAGACGAGAAATTTCTTCTCTTTAATCCAGCTTTTTAAAATTTCGGCAATCTGTCGGGCTCGCACATAACTTGAAAGGGGAACTGTCGGAACTTCTTTATCCAGAATCTTGATCTTCCCACTCTTAAGCTCCGCGTAGCTTACCGTGCCATAGGAACGCTTGATCCCGTTGGGATAATCATGACCATAGTCCACCACTTGAGTGAAGATTTCTTCGTCTCCCGTGCCGGCAAAACTTGCTATTTCTT
>JALSPN010000040.1 GCA_026985945.1 Thermodesulfobacteriales bacterium | reverse complement strand
GCCTCAATCCTGGTCACCACGCCGGCATCGGCGCTGTGTTCGTCTATTTCAAGTTCCAGATAGGGCTTTCCGCCCAGAAGTTCCTCGAAGAAATGGATTATGAAAGAATCCGGCCCGCAGGAAAAATTGGTCAGGAAAACGGGGTAGAGTTTTTCGTGTTCCCGAATAAAATGGGCTGCCAGTAAAAACCGCTGACCATAACGCCAATACATTCCTTCCAGGCCATCAGGGTCTTTTACTTCCGCCAGGGGAAGCATATCAACCGGTATCCCAAGAACCCCAAGGCTTCGGATCTTGTTATGAATGGCCAGGTTGGCCCCTGGATCACAGGCATTGTAGGGACGACCTACAATTACCAGGGCGATTTCGTCTTCCCCGAGAGCGGCAAGCACCTCCTGACCGCGTCTTTTAAGCCAGGTTTCAAAATCCCTCTGGGCAGTCTCGGCCGCCTCCCAAGCCTTTCGGAGTTCCTTCCAGGAGACCCCTAGTATCCGGGCAAGCTCTTTTTTCTCGTTTTCCAGGACCTTGCCACCCGTCCCGAAATGAAAGACCGGGGCCAGAAGTTTTGCCCCGTAATTTTTGAAGTTAAAGGAGGCCTCAAGTGCTGAGGGAATACTCTGGACATAGGGGCAAATTTTCCCCACCTGAAGCCTGGGATGATCGGAAGGGAGATCTATGATGTAGGGCACGAAAATCCGCTTAACACCCTTTTGGAAGAGATCAAGCACGTGGCCATGGGCCACCTTGATAGGAAAACAGGTCTCAGCAGCCACCGCCTCACAGCCAGCGTTTACCAGCCTTTTATTGGTGGGCTCTGAAACCACCACCCGAAATCCCAATTCCTGCAAAAGGGTGGCAAAGAATGGTAGCCTTTCGAAATTGAAAAGGGCTCGAGGAAGACCAATCTCTCCGCGTCTTCCTTCCCCTTCCTTCAGATAGCTCAAAAGTTTCTCTTCTCTTTCCTTGATGAGATTTGGTAAAGAGGCCGGTGGTTTGCGGTGCTCTACTTCGTATTTTTCACATCGCCCCCCGTAAAAATAGGGCGGATTCCCTTCGATGGAGACCTTGCGAATCTCACACTGGTTAGGACACCCCTGACATTCAAAAGTAGAGATTTCGTAACGGACGTGTGAAAGGTCAAAACCCCTGAACTTACTTTTGCCTCTGGTCTCTTCGCGGGCCAGCAAAGCCGCTCCCAGGGCACCGGTCACCTCGTGGTTGGGGGGAACAATGATTTCCTTCTGGAGGACCTTTTCAAAGGCTGCCACAATTCCCACGTTGAAGGCCGTGGCTCCCTGATAAAAGACCTTCCGGCCCACTTTGCGCCCTTCTACCACCTTGTTGAGATAATTGTGCACGATGGCATAGCAGAGACCGGCGATGAGATCTTCTTTGGGAAGCCCCTGTTGCTGATAATGGAGAAGGTCTGACTGCATAAAGACCGTGCACCTTTCTCCCATCTCAACCGGGGCCTCGGAAGCCAGGGCGTATTCTCCAAACTTTTCGATGGGGACATTTAGCCTTACGGCCTGCTCTTCTAGAAAAGACCCCGTGCCCGCAGCACAGGCCTTGTTCATGGTGAAATCCACGATAGCTCCCCTCTCCAGGCGAATGTATTTGGAATCCTGGCCCCCGATCTCAAAGATGGTATCCACCTCCGGGTCGAGGAAGGCCGCCGCTTTGGCCTGGGCGGTGATTTCGTTCCGGATAACGTCGGCCCCGACGAAATCTCCCACCAGATAGCGGCCTGAACCCGTAGTCCCCACTCCTAAAACTTCCAGAGCAAAATTTTTGGGAAGTTTCTCTTTGAGGGCCAAAAGCCCCGCTTTCACACTCTCAAGGGGCTTTCCGTGATGAAGTGCATAAGTCTTGGCCAGAAGACGCCCCCCCTGGTCAATGGCTACCAGTTTGGTGCTCACCGAGCCCACATCAATCCCGAGATAAAGGGACAGGGTGTCTCCTGTTTGCGGAAAGGTGGTCTCCATCTGGGGCCTCCGCGGAGTGTAAGGGCCAAGTTTGGGAAGGCGCTTTACCGCGCGAGTCCGCTCCTTGAGGTAAGCTTCAAGTATTTCGGATCCTTGGTAAGGGGCCCTGAAGCGCCCGTCAAGCCCGTAAAGGGCCGCGCCGATGGCTCCCATAATAAAGTGATACCGGGGAATGATGAGTTCTCCCTCTTTGAGATGGAAGATTTCTTTAATGGCCCTTCGCACCCCCAGATTGGCTGCCACCCCACCCTGGAAGACAATCGGTGGTAGGACTTTGCGGCCCCGAGCGAGATTGCTCTTGAGGTTTCTTATGATGGCAAAGCACAGGCCTGCTATGATCTCCCGGTCGGGGACGGCGGCCTGCTGAAGATGAATCATGTCTGACTTGGCAAAAACCGTGCAACGCCCGGCAATACGCGGGATGTTTTCGGCCTCCAGCGCCAGGCGGCTAAATTCTTCAATGGAATATCCGAGACGCGCCGCCTGTTGCTCCAGAAAAGCCCCGGTGCCAGCAGCACACATGGTATTTAAGGCAAAATCTTTGATGCGAAATTTGCCCCTCTCATGCGAAATGAAGACCAGCTTGGAATCTTCACCCCCGATATCGATAATGGTATTGGCCTCCGGATGAAAATGCTCAACCGCTCTGGCATGAGCCATGACCTCGTTTACAAAGGCCACGGAAAGGATCCCGGAGATGAATTTTCCCGCTGTTCCAGTACAGGTAAGACCCGCAAGGGTTTCTCGTCCAAAACGGTCTTCAACCTCTTTTAGAATAAGGGCGGCCGTCTCTACCGGTTGCCCGTGGGTTTTCTGGTAGGCATGATAGAGGACCTCTCTTTCAGGAGAGAGCACTGCAACCTTGGCCGTGCCTGAACCAACATCAAGGCCTACATAATACTTCTCCATCCCCGACCTCCGTCTCAGGTCTTTCTCCAAATTTAAGCGATTTGGTAAAGAATTGAAATACTTTAAAAACTTTCAAAGGTTAAAAAGTTTTCTAAACTCCCTTTGTGAAAGATTTTCCTGTAAAAGGGATAGTGTTTCTGCCGGCTTGGTATTACGCCCTACTAAGAGTTTGAGAACCTTGGCCCCCCGACGCTGGTAATATTCCCGCAGGGGGCGGGTGCGTTCCTTGTAAAGGAGCCATTTTTTGTAAATAAGTTCGATGTAGTCGTCATCCCTTCCTGTTCGATCTCCACCGACATTGTGATGGATACGCTCCAGGATTTCTTCAAAAGAGGCCTCAAGCATCACCACTAAGGGGATGTGAATTTCTGGGGCCAGGGCCCTGGCCTGGCCCTCGTGCCGCGGAAGCCCGTTCATTACCAGGATTTCCTCTCCGGAGGCCTCTCTGGCCCTGAGAAAGGCCTTTAAAATTTTCTGGGCCAGATAGAAATGTTCATTTTCCAGGAGGAGGCCTTCTGAAAGGACCTTCTGGATGAAGATCCTTTCCGAGGGCAAAATGCCGTCCCGGATTATTCCTTTGGCTACGGCACGAAGCTCGCGGCCAAAATCAAAATGGAGAAATTTTCTCCCGTAAAGGCCCTGCTCCTCCAAAAGATCTCCGAGGGGGCTTTTACCCACCCCCGTAGGCCCCAGAACCAGGAGTCCTTTTAACATCTTTTAACATCTTAGGGGATGATTGCCTCTACAAAAGCTTGAGGATCAAAGGGCTCGAGATCTTCAAGTTTTTCCCCAAGCCCCACAAAACAGATAGGTATTTTGAAAAGGTGGGCAAGGGTAAGAGCAATCCCACCTTTGGCAGTGCCGTCCATTTTGGTAAGAATAAGCCCCGAAATGGACAAGGCCTCACTGAAAAGCTTGACCTGGTTAATGGCATTTTGCCCGGTAGTGGCATCGATTACTAGCAGGTTTTGATGTGGGGCCCCAGGGAGGACCTTTCCGGCTACGCGGGCCATCTTTTTGAGCTCTTCCATCAGATTGTATTTGGTATGAAGCCTTCCAGCCGTATCTATCAAAGCTACATCTATCTCACGGGCTCTGGCAGCCTTAAGACCTTCAAAGACTACCGAAGAAGGATCAGCCCCGGGGTGCTGTTTGATAACTGGAATATGGAGACGATCCCCCCAGGTTTCAAGTTGTTCGATGGCTGCGGCCCGGAAGGTGTCAGCCGCCACGAAAAGTACAGAAAAGCCCTGTTTTTGAAGACGATAACCCAGTTTGGCGATGGAAGTAGTCTTTCCCACGCCGTTCACCCCTACGATAAAAATTGCCGCCGGCCGGGCCTCCGGGGGGAAGGGCGGAGGTTCAAGAGAGAGAATTTTTAGCATTTCCTGCTTCAGGGCTTCTTTGAAGGCCGAAGCCTTAAGCAATTCTCCCTGCTGGACTTTTACTCTCAAGGGGGCTAACAAGGCCTTCAGAGTATCAATATTGATATCAGCGGTGATAAGGGCCTCTTCCAGTTCCTCGAAGAAGGCCTCGTCAACCGTTCGTTCCACTACGAATATTTCTTCCAGGCCTTCCCGCAATCTTTCCCGGGTGCGGGAAAGACGTTCCCGAAACTTTCCCCAGAGGGTTTTTTGCTCTTGAGAAGTGGTTTCGGGTTCTTTTGCTGGTTCTTCTTTACGACGCAGCCACTTGAACATGGAAGCCCCTTGCGTTAAAAGAGCTAAAGCTGTGCTAAGAGATAGCCCAGGCTGGAGAGCTTTGCAAGGATGGAAATAAAACTTGAGCTCTTACCAGAAGAAAAAAGAGGCCGGCTTTCCGTGCACAAA
>JALSPN010000039.1 GCA_026985945.1 Thermodesulfobacteriales bacterium | reverse complement strand
TTGGATATCTTTGTTGGGGGTGAAATGATCCATCACCAGAACTACCTTTTCCCGGTCCCAGACCTTCGGGATACCGGCTTCGCGGAAGATTTTGATGGCGATAGGAGCAGTAATATCATTGGCCAGGGCAAGATCCACCGGCACATCGATCAGCTGGCCAGGTTCTACCTCTTCAAGGCCGGCCTTTGCAGCCAAAATCTTTTCTGCCAGGGTCATGGCCCGTTTCATAACTTTGTCCTCCTTTTCTTAGATGTGGCCAAATTAGCGAGAATATGCCTGCGGGGCAAGAGGTAAGATTCTGGCACAACCCCTTATTCGAAAATGAGCAATAGTAGTTGCCCTGAAGTCCAATATTTTCCTATAATTTCAATTGTGATGAAGTTGCTCCTTTTTGTTTTAGGGCTGTTTTTTCTCACCCCGGGAAACCTCTGGGCCCTTCAGGTTCATCCTCATCCTGAAGGCCTGGTGGCACATGAGATTGCTCACCTCTTTTTTGCCTTTGCCATGTTGCTTTTTGCTTACCGCATCAAAAAAATGGGGCTTAGCAGCCGTCCTCACTGGCGCTACCTTCAGGTGGCAGCCTTTCTTCTAGTAATCTGGAATCTCTGGGCCTTCTTGGGGCATCTTGTTTCTCTTAAAATCTCTAAAGACGTTTTTCTACCGAGAGGAGGTGATTTCCATTTCTGCCAGAAAAAGATTTTAATCAGGGGCTGGCTTGAGTTTTTCTATTACATTTTAAAAAATGACAACCTTTTCACCCTGCCGGCCTTTTATCTCTTCTACCGCGGGATTTCACGTATGGAAAGCCTTTTACGGGGGAAGACATGAATTCTCAAATGGCGCTTCCCCTCTGGCCCACCTGCGTCATAGACGTGGTGGGTTCCTTTGGTATGATCCTTTTTGGAATCCTTGCCTTCTGGAAGGCTTTACGAACCCATCGTCTGGAGCACAATAATCCCCGTTATAGTTATCTTTGCTGGGTTACAGGGGCTCTTCTCGCCTTTGCTATTTTTCGGGCTGGAGGACACATTCTAAGACACATTTTAGTAGCCCTGAAGCTTGACTCTCTCTGGCACACCCTGGCCCCTTTTTGCGGGGCGCTTAATACCCTCTCTTTTATGATGATCGTAGGGGTTACCCTCTTCATGCGGGACGTGGAAAATATCTGCTTACGTCTCTCTGAAGAGCGAAGAAAACTTGAAAGAATGAGCAAGGAAATCCTTGAACTCAACCGTGACATGGAACAAATCGTCTCTGAACGCACCGCTACCGAGCTTGCACTCCGCATTGCCCATCAGGTCCGAAACCCGGTCATGATTATCGGGGGGCTCATCAAAAGACTTTCCAAAGAGTGCCCCCAGAAGGAAGAACTCAAAGAAAAGCTTTCCAAAATTTTGGAACAGGTCCAGCGGCTTGAAGAACTCGTGAAAGAATTTGAAACCCTGATGGAAAAACAGGTGGAATATTTCCGCCTCGAAGACCTTAATCAGATCGTA
The DNA here is from genome assembly GCA_026985945.1 of Thermodesulfobacteriales bacterium. Classification (GTDB taxonomy): domain Bacteria; phylum Desulfobacterota; class Thermodesulfobacteria; order Thermodesulfobacteriales; family Thermodesulfatatoraceae; genus Thermodesulfatator. The sequence continues at coordinate 3,241 of JALSPN010000039.1, read as the reverse complement.
AAATCCGCCCTCAATCTCGTCTCTCCAGAAGCGGAACAAAAACAAATTCACCTGATCAGTGAGCTTTCAAAAGGGCCCCTTTTTTTTCGTGGCCACGGGCAACTTATTAAGGTGGCCGTCGTTCATGTCCTTCGGAATGCCCTTGAGGCCTGTGGCCCGGATGACGTTATCCATGTAAAGACCGGGCTTAAAGAAGGATATAATTTTGTAGAGATAAAAGATACCGGCCCCGGTATCCCTAAAGAAATCATGCCCTATATTTTCAGGCCTTTTTATTCCACCAAAGGCAAACGCACGGGGCTCGGTCTCCCTTACGTCAAACAGATCATTGAAGAACACCGGGGAAAGATTATCATCGAAAGCTCACCGGGGCAGGGCACCACGGTAAAAATCTATCTCCCTACCCATCTTGATCGTCAGTAAGAGGGCGGCCCAAAACCTCCTCCAGACGCTTTTTCATCAGGCCGTGATGGCTTCCAGGCCAGTAAATACGATTACACTGGGGGCATCTCCGAAACCGCTTCTGAGTTTTAAAGACGTGGTCTGGAACCAGGCCAAAAACTTCTTCCCGGGAAACTTCCTCAAGTTCAGCATTACACAAAAGGCAGAGGGTAAAGGGTCGTATCTTCTCCCATAAGGTAGGTTCCTTGCGAAAAAGATAGCGCAGCTGCTCAGCAGGTTTTTCGTATGGAAGGATCAAAGAATTTTTAGACTTAAGAGAAGTGGCTCGGGTTAAGAGAAGAGCCCCTTCCGGAATCGCTTCCACCCTTTTTACAGCCGCAAGATCACAGGGAATACCAAGCATCCGGAGCCATTTTACCAGTCTGCCAACGGTAAGATCCCCACAAAGCCTCATAAGTGCACCAGTTCGTATTCTCGGCTTCCAAGGCCAATTTCTTCGGCGTGTTTGAGCTGCACACTCCAGTCTATCTCGGGATAAAGGGCCCGGAACTTGTCTTCTCCAGGGCCGGCAGTGATTTTGGCCCCCGGCAGAGCGGGTTCAGCATTGACCAGATCTACCGCCGCCTGGTCAATGGCTACCGGATCCTCAGAGGCCAGGATACCGATATCGCGCACAATGGGGTAGTCGTTAAAATGGTAGCAATCGCAGGCCGGAGAAACATTCTGGACAAAAGAAATAAAAAGGGCGCGATTCTTTTTATTCGAAAGGACAGCGTAAGCATATTCTGCCATCTTTTTCATAAACGGAATGGCCTGTTCGTTCCACTGGACCTTGATCGCCCCCTGCGGACAAACAGCGATACATTCTCCGCAACCAATACACTTCTTTTCGTTAATCCGCATCCGCTTTTTTTTCGCTCCTTCAACCCATTCCGGGGCCTTTACCGGGCAATATTCCTGGCAGGTGCCGCAACCGACACATTGTTTTTTGTTTACCTTGGGGGCGATGGTGGAGTGTTGCTGAAGTTTCCCTTGGCGTGCTGCCCCTCCCATGCCGATATTTTTGATGGCCCCTCCGAAACCTGACAATTCGTGCCCCTTAAAATGGGTAAGGGCAATGAGGCCGTCGGCCCGGTAAATCTCCTTGGCCACGAAAAATTCTTTAAGGACCGGAAGATCAAGCTCAAGCCTCTCATAGGTGTTGCCCCGCAGACCGTCTGCAATGATAAGCGGGGCCCCTACCACTGCAAAATCAAAACCATTGGCAATGGCCGTTTCTAAATGCACTACCGCATCTGAACGGCTTCCTTTATAAAGGGTGTTGGTGTCGGTAAGAAAGGGGTGGAAAGAGGCCCTTTTCAAAAGTTTGACCAGGCGAGCGGCCCATTGCGGGCGCAAATAAGCAAGGTTGCCCAGTTCCCCGAAATGGATCTTGATGGCCACCAGGGCCCCTTTCCGGAATTTCTGCCCGAGCTCAAAAGGGGCCAGAAGCTTTTCAAGTTTGTCGAGAAGACTCCTTTTCTCCTCCACCCTTAAATCCACGAAGAAAACTTTGCTCGCCATCCTTTTGGCCTCCTTTTGTCATAAAATTGTAACAACTCTGCCGCTTAAATTTTATACAATTTTTCTCGATGGAGACGCCACCAAAACTTTATCGTCAAATTAAATACGATCTTCTCTTCCGCAAGTTAGCCACCGGAACGGGCATTCTGATAATTCTCCTGGTGGTAGCGGCTTTTTTGACCCTGGTTTATGAATCCTGGCCAGCAATTAAGGCCTATGGCCTAAAATTCCTGTGGAACACCACCTGGGATCCCATTTCACTGGAATTTGGGGCCCTTCCCTTCCTGGTAGGAACACTCGTTACCTCTTTCTTGGCCCTGGCGATTGCAACTCCCTTTGCCCTGGCAGGGGCTATCTTTCTGGGAGAGCTTGCTCCACCCAGGATTGCCAACCCGGTCTCCTTTGTCATCGAACTGCTGGCGGGGATCCCTTCGGTAATCTACGGCCTCTGGGCCCTTTTTTATCTGGTGCCAGTGGTGAGGGCCTTTGAAATGAAAATCGGGGCCCCACCTTATGGCCTGGGGCTTTTCACCGCCTCTCTGGTCCTGGCTATTATGATCCTTCCCTACGCCCTTTCGGTGGCACGAGACGTGATCTCTCTGGTCCCTCAGGATCTCAAAGAAGCGGCTTACGGGTTAGGGGCCACGCGCTGGGAAACCATAAGACACGTAATTTTACCTTACGCTCGCTCCGGTATCCTGGCGGGAATTGTTCTTGCCCTGGGAAGGGCACTGGGAGAAACCATGGCGGTTACCATGGTGATAGGTAACCGTTCTCACATGCCTGAAAGCATCTGGGACCTTGCCAATACCATGGCAAGTGTTATTGCCAACGAGTTTACCGAGGCCACGGAAGATCTTCATCTGGCTGCCCTGGTCGAAATAGGGCTGCTGCTCTTTATAATTACCGTCATTGTAAATCTCGTGGCCCGAATCTTTATCGTAAAGACCAAGGTAAGATGAATACCTATCCGGCTCGGGAAAACTGGCGCCGTTTCAAGAACAGGCTTATTCTGGGCATAATCACCATCCTGGCCCTCATACCCACTCTTCCCCTTTTCCTCATCCTTTTTCAATTGTTACATAAAGGTCTTTCAAGTCTGAGCCTTGATTTTTTTATCCATCTTCCTGCTCCTCCGGGGGAGCCAGGTGGAGGGATAGCAAACGCCATTGTGGGCACGATTATCATCGTGGGGCTGGCCACCGTTATCGGGGTCCCCATCTCCATCCTGGCCGGCATTTATCTTTCGGAATATGGCAAGGAATCCAAGCTAGCT
>JALSPN010000038.1 GCA_026985945.1 Thermodesulfobacteriales bacterium | reverse complement strand
GGTTGGGGCCGGACCTTCCGGGCTCATGGCGGCTTACAAGCTTGCAAGCCAGGGGTTCAAGGTGGCGGTCTATGAAAGAAGGATGAGTATCGGTGGAGGTATCTGGGGTGGTGGAATGATGTTTAATGAAATCGTAGTCCAGGAAGAAGGAGCCCGTCTCCTCAAAGAAATTGGGGTCCGTATCGAACCCTGGAATGGAGGAGAATATTTTACCGCTGACGCCGTAGAGGTGGCCTGTCTCCTGGCGGCCAGGTGTGTCCAGGCCGGGGCCAAAATTTTTAATCTTATCATGGTAGAAGACGTGATGGTGAGAGACGATCGGGTGGTAGGGTTGGTTCTCAACTGGACAGCCACCGAAATGGCAGGGCTTCATGTGGATCCCCTGGCGGTAAGGGCCAGATATGTGGTGGAAGCCACAGGGCATGAAACCGCGGTTCTCCAGGTGATGCAACGCAAACTCGGAGCCAAATTAAAGACCGAGACCGGAACCGTTTTAGGGGAAAAATCTATGTGGGCAGAAGTAGCCGAAAATCTTACTGTAAACTACACTCAGGAAGTCTATCCCGGGGTTTTTGTGGCCGGAATGGCGGCCAACGCCACTTTTGGAGCTTATCGCATGGGGCCGATCTTTGGAGGAATGTTACTTTCCGGAGAAAAAGTCGCCTCTCTCATCGCCGAAAGGTTGAAAAAAGAAGAAAACTAAGCCTTTTTCATCCTTCCAAAGGCCCCCTTGAAAGGGGGCTTCTAATTTTTTCAATTTGAACAATGAAATCCCTTTCTACAACTTCATTCTGGCCGCTATCAAATCATATCTAGTTACTATATAAATTTCTTCTTGACAAAAAATATCCTCCTGCTAGCTCTATAATTAAAAATAATCTTCAAAAGGAGGATTACATGAAGTTTAAAGCTTTTTCTTTCTCTTTTTTTCTCTGTTTTCTTTTAATTTCTTCTGTTTCAGCCTCTGAAAATGCTAAGCTAACCTTTCCTTCAGGTCCCATCGATAATTTTGAAACCTTTGTAAAGGCCTTTGATTCTAAGCGTTGTGCGGAGTGTCACGAAGACATTTATGAGGAGTGGAGTAAATCTTACCATGCACGTTCTATGGTTTCCTCAATCAAAGGGATTGCTAATTTCTTTACCGTGGGCGTCCCGAAAGAATGGGAAAAAGAGCTCAAAAAGCAGGAAATTATCAAATGTCTGGATTGTCATCTACCTCAGATCAAATTTGCCACCGAAAGTCTGGCTCAAGAAATAGCTGGTTACATGATTAAGGCTAAGATTGGAAAAAACAAAGAAAAAGAAAATGCCATCGCCAAATTAAAAAGAATAAATATTTCATGTTATGGATGTCATAACATCAAAATTGCTGGTACAGCTCCAGGAATAACTGGACACATTAAACCAGGGGTTATTTACACTGCAGGAGAAGGTGAATCAGATGCTCACGAAACCGAATATGCACCTATCCTTAAGAGATCATTTTTCTGCATCCAATGTCACGGTGTTTATATCGCTCCTGATGGAGAAAGTACCTACTGTAACACTCTTTCAGGAAGTTATGTACACAGTTATTTAGGACATGGGGGCCGAAAAACCTGTCAAGAATGCCATATGTATCGTAAAAGTCGGGGGCATAAAATGCCGGGAGGTCATAACCTTGAAATCGTAAAAGAAGGAATTGATTTTCAGGCAGAGATACGGGCTTTCCGTTATGGGGTAGGTAAGTGGGCACCTGCCGTTAACGTGGAAGCGTTTCTTACCAACAAAGCCGGACATCGCATTCCTGACGGGTGACTTTGGTCTGGCAAAGTGGTCCTGGAAGTGACCGCTAAAGATCACGCCACTGGCAAGCTCCTTTATCAGGAAAAGAAAGAATATTTTGAGATTGGTCTAGATCTTGATGGTTACATGCGTTACGGCGCTTGGCAGATCAAAGAAATTGTAGATCTCACTTTGCAACCTTTAACCACCAGACATGAACGTTTCTTTATAACTTTTCCAAAAGAAATAGATGCTGTCGATTTAAGTGTTAATGTCTATTATTACCTAAGCGGTAAAAAGGGAGATCTTATTTATCAGGAAAAGCGTCTTTTAATTTACGAAGAATAATTTTTGGGGGCCTCTAGGCCCCCAATCTTTGACAAAAAGCTTAATCGTTTAGAAGTTTACTTTTTAGAGACCTTTGCAAAATGGCTAAGAGCAGTGTTGCAAGAAAAATCGCATGGGATCCGTTCCTATTTTTCGGAACGAAAAATAGGAACGGATCCTAGAACGGACCTTAAGAAAAGGAATTTTGCAAAGATCTCTTTTTACTCTGTCTTTTGGGCACCACCTCCTTCAGAGGGCAGCAGGGTTCAAGACGCCTGTCCCATTTTTCGTGAGCCAGAGGCCAGAGGTCTTCTACGGCCTCTTTTAAAGTAGGATATACCCGCTGAGGATCGAGGAGAAAATGAGGATCTCTTTCTAAAGTATCCGCTACCCTTTCACTAAAAGAAGAAAAAGCTACCACGAAACCGGCTGCCGAAAGTCTTTCTACAAGGAGCTCCAGGGCCCTCACGCCAGAGGCATCTATATAATTGAGACCTGCACACTCAAAAATAATTACACGTAATCTGGGAAAGTTACGAAGAATTTTTAAAGTTTCATTTTCAATGTAGCTCAAATTGGCAAAAAAGAGAGGCCCGTTAAACCTGATAACTGCGAGATAATTGCAAAGTTCTAAATTATTTTTACGGGCGTCTCTAAAGGCCCCATCAGGAGCAAGAGATAGTTCCGCAAGAGAGGGACGCATTTTGTAATAAAAGAAAACCGCTATACTCAAAAAAACCCCCAGAAAAATTCCTTTATCCAGGTGGGGAGCAGTCCAGAGGGTGGCTATGAAAATAAGGATACAGATAATGCCATCTGGCCAGAAGACCTTGAGAATGCGTTTTACTTCTTTTACATGGATAAGCCCCAAAACCGCGTTCATTACCACTGCGGCTAAAACGGTTTGCGGAAGATAGTAAAGAAGGGGTGTGAAATAAAGAAGGGTCACCACCACACAAAGGCTGGTAAAGACACTGGAAAGAGCCGAAACCGCTCCTGCCTGGTAATTGACCGCAGAGCGGGAAAAAGATCCGGAAACCGGGTAACTTTGGAAAAAAGACCCTATGATATTAGCCACCCCTTGACCGATGAGTTCTTGATTGGAATCAAGTTTTTGCCCCGTACGAGCCGCCAAGGCTTTGGCAATAGAAATGGCCTCCATATATCCTAAGAGAGAAATTATGAGAGCAGCGGAAAGGAGTTTTTTTGCTGTTTCCCGGTTCCACTCCGGTTTGGAAAAATTCGGCAAACCTCTGGGAATGTTCCCTACAATTTCTCCTCCTCCGATGAGGACGAGCCTTTGAGGGTCAAGAAGGTCATTGCCCACCTTTAAGCGCCACACGATATTATCAGTCTTCTGACAATGGGGAGGAACTGCCCCTCGCGGGAAGAAAAAGTTGTCCTCTTCGCATTTAGCTCGAACAAGCAGAATACGGTGTAAATGTGCCCTTAATTTTTTGAAATGTTGTTTTTCTTCCGTGATATATTCGTCAAATACTCCGGCCAGAAAATGGAGTTCCATTAATTTTTCCGGTTCCAGAACAAGGGCTTCGGTCTTTTTCTCCAGCACTTCTTTTTCGAACCTCTTGGAAGGATGACATCTGAGACAGGGCGCCCCTTTCCGATGATTTTTGGCTGTTTGTTTGGCTATTTCAGAACGTGTTTCCATAATAATACGAATTTTCTCGACTTGATGGTTGAAATGCTCAATAAGAGAGGATAAGAGTGGATATTTTATTTTTTCCAGGGATATATAAGCCATCTTTTGATAGTCAGTATATTTTGAAATAAGAGTTGCTAAGGCTACCGCAATTAAAACATAGGGCAGGCGGGGGCTTAGACGCTTTAGCAAAACCATCAGGAAAAAGGCCCCGAATCCCAAAGTCAGTGTGGGCCAGTAAACATACTCTGTGGCCGCTCTGATGATATTAAGCACCGTTTCATAATGGTGTTCTCCTTTCTCAGCATAAACCCCTAAAAACTTTCCGAGTTGACTAGTGGCAATAATAAGAGCAGCGGCATTGGTGAAGCCCACAATTACCGGGTAGGAAAGAAAATTCACCACGAAACCAAGACGGAAAAACCCCAGAAAAAACTGAACTAAACCCACCAACAGGGCCAAAAAAATCGCCAGAGAAATGTATTGCGAACTGCCTGTTACTGCTATCGGCTCCAGAGCAGCCGCTGTCATCAAAGAAACTATCGCTACAGGCCCCGTAGCCAGCTGCCTGCTAGAACCAAATAGAGCCGCCACCGCCGGAGGGATACAAGAAGCATACAGGCCATAATAAGGCGGAAGCCCTGCAAGCTGGGCATAAGCCATGGATTGAGGAATTAAGACCAAAGCTACCGTAATACCTGCAATAAAATCCGCCTGAAGAGCTTGTGGGCCATAACCTCTAAAATTGCGCCAAAAAGAAAATAAACTCGTAAACATGTGAAATATATATCATAACAAAAAAATAAAAGCAAGAAAAAATAGAAAAACCTAAAAAAGTGAAAAAGTTAGAGTTTAAAGTTCAATATTTTTTATTTTCCAGTTCTAGAAAAAGAAATTCGCCTGACTACAGGCCTTTTTGGCAAGGCAATTTTTGAATATATCGGGAAAGGCTAAATTTCCGATTAGCGAAATGGAGAAAATCTCCCAGGCTTTATGGTCATT
>JALSPN010000037.1 GCA_026985945.1 Thermodesulfobacteriales bacterium | reverse complement strand
GGAAAGGATGGGCCCAGATTATCACCCCACCCAAACGATGAATTTCAGAAAAGACCTCTTCTGCCGGAAGACCTCTGGGAAAATAAGGCACTTTGGGAGGGGCAAAAAGGAGAAAATCTCCTTCTTTCGTGGAGTATTCCATTCCCACCAGCACCAGCGGCTTTGGTGAAGAAACGTCTTCCAATTCGGAAAGTATTTCGGTTGAAAAGTGGTCCGTAATGCAGAGAACATGGAGGCCTATTTCGCGGGCCCTTTGAAGGCATTCCTCAATACTTTGTTGCCCGCAGGGGGAAACATCCGTATGAACATGAAGATCTATGAGGATTTTATTCGCGGCCAAAACGGGGGAACCCTTTGCGCATATTCTTCATATCCGGGAAATATACGCCTTAACTTTCTCTCTTCAAGCCAGGTTCCCAGCAGGAGATAGATGCTCAGGAGAAGATCAGCCCAGAACCAGGCCAGCGTCTGATCACGCACCCAGAGGAGCAAAAAACCTGCAGTATAAAGGGGATGCCGGAGCCTTTTTAAAATTCCTTCCTGCTTGAGAGCAAAAGAGACCTCTTTAAATCCCAAAAACTCCCAGAAGCCGTAAACCCTAAAGGCTGCAAACAGGAGATAAAAGGCGACTAAAATCACAAGCATCCTTAAAGGAAGGGTCCAGGATGGCCAGCGAAAAACGTAGGGGCCGTCGGCAAGGTAAGTCCAGCCTGTGAGGGGAAGAAGGGTTAAAGAACTAAAGAGGTTGTAAAGAAGGCGTCCCCACCGTCTCAAGAATGGTCTCTTCTCCGCCCTCTTTCTTACCCAATCAGTAAGGAGAAAACTGTGGCAAAAACACCAAAGGCCCCATGCTTCAAGAAGGGGCCTAAGGTCTTCAAGAGTGAGGGCAGGCTTTATATAGGTTTTAAACGTAATAAGAGGGTCGGAAAAGCTCACTTTCCAGAAAGGAGGAAGAGATCATCTCGGCATAGTCGTCGAGCCAGTAGGCATCCGGATTGCGCCGATAAATAAGGACCCTGCCGGTGTCTTCGTCTCTGGCGGCCCGATGAAACTTAAAGATGATATGTTCCTCGGTAAGGGCCACGATTTCAACCTTCCCCTTTTCGTGAGACATGGTGAAACGGGCCCTCTTAGCAAGCCCTGAGACCAGCCCCCTTGCAGCCTCAAAAATTTGATACCCTTCTTCAATGGGGACGGCATAGGGTTTGTTCCCGATGGTCGGACGACACTGGAAGATATAGTAAGGGGCGATACCAGCAAAGGAGAGTTTACGGAAAAGCTCAGCTAAAACATAAGGGTCATCGTTTACCCCCCGGATGATGGGGGTCTGATTAAGGACGACGGCTCCGGCTTTAAGAAGCAAATCACAGGCCTTTAAAGCTTCTTTTGTGAGCTCACGCGGATGATCAAAATGGGCGATCACATAGATCCTTTTTTCAGGGGTAGAATAACGGCTTATCAGCTTGAGAAGCTCCGGATCATTGATAATCCGATGGGGATAATAGGCCGGAATTTTGGTGCCAAGCCTTATGATCCCCACATGGGGAATCTGACGAAGTCTGGAGATGATTTCTTTCAGCCGTGAGGTAGAAAGCATGAGGGAATCCCCACCAGAGACAATTACATTGGTTATCTCCGGGTGAGATCTTATGTAAGCCATGGCCTCGTCAAGGTCCTCAAGCCTTTCTGGCCGACCTCCATCGATGAAAAGCCTCTTCCGAAAACAATAGCGGCAGAGACCGGCACAATTATTGCTTGCCAGCAGGAGAACCGTAGAATTATATTTGTGCTGAAGCCCGGGCAGAACCGTATAGGCCTTTTCATTTGAAGGATCAAGCCGCCCCCAGTCCCACTCCTGTAATTCGTCTTCGTGAGGAAGAACGATACGGGCCAGAGGGTCATTTTTGTCGGCCAGGTTGATGAGATCTAAATAATATGAGGGGCATTTAAAAGGATATTTGGCCACCACCTCTTGGATTTTCTCGTTTTCCGCCAGAGACGGCAGATGCCGCAAAGAAGTGATAAAAGTGGTCCTGTGAGCCATGCGCACCTCCTTTCGTTAAATAGGCCGGCTAAACTGGCCTCTAAGGATGCTGGTGAATCTTTAAAAAGAGGCTACTTTTTATTAACCCGAAAAAGACTTTTCCGTCAAGAAAGATGCGAAAGAGTCTCAGTTAAAATTTCCTGGAAGCCGGCCTGGCGAAGGGCAAGACCATCATAAAAGATTATTTCAACTTCTGAAGGGGGTAGGTTTCGGATTTTTTTAAGGACCTGGGGGAGGAGGTCTTTAAGGAGAGTTTTTCCCATCTGGCCGTAGGCCCAGAGCCAGAAGGCCCTTACAAAAGGATCTGAAGAGTCCGAAAGGTGGAAGAGATATTCAGGGGCCTTAAATTTCTCGATCAGATCCGGGAAGACCTGAGCCATTCTTCCCACGCCCCAGACTACACCCCTTTGAGCCGGGGGATATTCCAGATAATTTCCCTCTTCCCAGCCGTAAGAGATGAGGATAGAGGTATATTCTTCGGCCAGCCCCCGATGATTAGCTAAAGACTCGGCCATGGCTTCAGGGACTCCCCAGGCCATTCCTCCAGATTCTTCGTTGAGCATCCACATAAAACGCCTGATTACGACCCGGGCCTTTTCCAGATCCTGAGAGGCAATTTTGGCCACTACCGGGCCGATAGCGGCGATGGCCTTCCAGCGGACTTCTTCTTTCCGATGGCATAAGGCTCCGATAAGGGGATTGATGGCCTGGCGCGGAGGAAAGGATAAAATTTTTTCTTTTACTGCAGGGAGATCCTCATTTTCCAGGAGCTTGAGGATCTCCCTTTTTAAGCCACTGTGGATGGGACTAGGCATCCTTTCTTTCCTTTATGGCCTTAGCGATAGATACTCCCAATTCCCGGCATTCTTTGAGTTGATCATGGGTGGGGACGAATTTAATCCGCAGGCCGGGATGGACTATTTCGGCCTTCATCTCTTCAAGGATTTTATTGATGTGTTTTACCGCCTCCCCGGACCAGCCATAAGAGCCGAAAGCCGCAGCCAGTTTTTTACGAGGCCTCAGCCCTTTTATGTAGGTCAAAACATCTGCCATCTGGGGGAGCATATTGTTGTTAAGGGTTGAAGAGCCAAAGACCAGGGCTTTAGCCTCAAGAACCTGGGTCATAATGTCGCTACGGTGATCGATAGAAGCATTCATCACCTTTACGGAAATTCCTTCTGCCATCAAGCCTTCTGTGATGGCAAGGGCCATCTTTTCGGTGCTGTGCCACATGGTGGCATAAACCACCAGGGCATAATCCCGGGCCTGATAGGTGCACCAGCGATGGTAGGCTTCCAGAATATCTTTGATGTGAGAACGCCAGATAACCCCGTGGTCGGGAAGGATCATTTCGATTTCGAGCTGCATATCCTTTATGGTTTGCAGGAGTTTTTCTACCTGGGGAGAAAAGGGAAGCACAATGTTGGCGTAATATTTGGCCGCTTCCTGCATTAATTCGTCGTATTTTACCTGGTCATCAAAGCGTTCACTGGTAGCATAATGCTGGCCAAAGGCGTCCTGAGAAATAAGTATTTTTTCTTCAGGAATATAGGAAACCATGCTATCAGGCCAGTGAATCATACGGGTTTCAATAAACTGAACCGTTCGTTTTCCAAGAGAGATGCTGTCTCCCGTCTTCACTTCCACCAGAGGCCAATCTTCCCGGTGAAAATGCTCCTTAAGCCCTTTAAAACCCATCGGAGAGCAGAAAACTTTTTCAGGTTTTAAGCGTTCAATGACTTCTGGTAAGGCCCCGGAATGATCCATTTCCACGTGATTGACTACGAGGTAGTCAACCTTTTCGGGATCTCCCAGGATTTTGATAAGATTATGAATGAGATCGCTGGCAAAAGGTTTTTTTACGGTATCAAAAAGGGTGATTTTTTCATCCACTACCAGGTAAGCATTATAGGTGGAACCCCGTTTGGTGGAATAACCATGAAAATCTCTGATATTCCAATCGATAGCCCCTACCCAATAAATATCGTCCTTTATTTTTACTGGTGCCATCCTCCCCTCCTTCGGCAAAAATTTAGGGGGCTTTGGGGCCCCCTAAAGAGTTAAATTGAGTCTCTTTTTAAGCTTTCCAGAGACCGTGCAAATTACAATACTCTCGGGCGGTAACATTTTCTCCTTCTACCTTAAAGGTAGCCTCAGGAGCATCTCCGGGCTTTAAAAATTGGATGTAGGATTTACCATCTACCTGAAGCTCAATCCACTCTATGTAATGTTTTTCTTCCATCGGGTGCGGCACGCTTCCTACCTTAACTTTATACCCTCCTTCTACCTTTTCTATTACGGGAACGTGTTTTTCCTGGGCGGCATCGGTGGTGTTTTCCTCAAGGAGTTCCATGGGCTGGTTGCAACAAACAAGCTGCCCCCGGCCAGCATGAAGGACCATCACGATGTTACCACAAATATTACAGCGATAAACCTGCAACCTTTCCGCCATTTTACTTACCCCCTTTTTACAATTTTAAATTTATTTTATTTAAAAGTATTTCAAAGAAAATCGCTGTCAAGGAAAAAGTAAGCAAAAATAGAACATTAAATAATTTTCCCCCGCAAGGAGAAAGCATAGAGCGCAGTATAAAGAACCTTGTATGTTTACTTACAGGGAGTTTATTCAATTAAGGGAGGGAATAGTGGGGAAGGATCGGTTGTCCCTACCCCGAAGCGCCTGTCTTTTAAACAGGCAGCTCGTGGGGGAGATGAACCATCCTTCCCCGCGTTTGTACAGTAACCGGAGCGCCCTTCTCAAAGGGCTGCTCGCA
>JALSPN010000036.1 GCA_026985945.1 Thermodesulfobacteriales bacterium | reverse complement strand
AGCCGCCATAGGCCTCAGCGGCAGAACCATCACGGGCCACATCGAGATCATAGCGCAGGAAGTTGCGCCCCACGCCTTTGCCCCACCAGGCCTCACCTTTAAAGATCACCTTCTTTTCCAGAAAGGCAAATTTCCACTCTCCCACTACCAGGTAGCGGTCAAAATTCTCGGAATCGTTGGTGCCATAGCTTGCGTGGCGGTAACCAGCCCCGATTGCGACCATGTTGCCCTTACCAAGGATACCACCAGTGTAAGCTACCCGGCCCAGCAACCAGGGCATCCGGTCTTCACTTCCGGGATTGGTGCGGCGATGTTTCATGAGAGAGACGAGAAATTCAAAGTTATTGAAGGCCTTTTGACGAAGTGTGATCTGGGGCACACGCCACCAGAGGTTTCCAGCCGCTGTTAAAATTCCAAAGTCGATGGTAGAAGGATTAAGACGAGCGATAGGGATCCAATCCTGGCCGATAAGAAGACTCGTTTTGGTGCAAACGTTGGTAATATTGGCATAAGCCAGACGCATCCGGGGAATGAGATTATTGCCGGCGTTAGTTCCGTAAAAGTCAATTTCAAAACGGCCTTTTACCAGCCAGTTGCCTTCCTTGTGGGCAGCCCAGAAGCCAAAACGGGTATCGCGGGGGTTAAAGTTGGTAGAATCGTTTTTATAATCCGGGTTATTAAGCCGATTGGCCACCGAACCAACAAAGTCGTTATATTTATTGAATTTGGCCGTATCGTATTGGAAATCAGTCTTAATTTTGCCGTAAATAAGCCATTCGGCGCTCTTTTTGCTAAATACGGGGTTGGCCTTTCTGGTCACTACCTGCGGGGCCACTGCCCGGGCCTGAACCTGTTCGAGTTTCTTCTGAAGGGCCTCGATCTGGGCCTGCATCTGGGCCTGCATTTCCGCCATTTGCCGTTTCAGGGCTTCGATCTGGGCTTTTAAGGCCTCTGGATCTTCCACTGCAAAAGAATTGGCACTAAACCACAATAAAAAGGCCATCAACACTCCTAACCACCTACCAAACTTCATCATACACCTCCCCTGAATTTTTGTTTCCCCTGTCCATAGCAGATTTTCCCTTTCGTGTGAAGACCAAGATCCTTAACTCATTTTCCAAAAAATTTAGAAGTTTCTTTCAATTTTCTTGATCTTAATTTCCGGTTAAAGTTCTATTTTTAAGGAAGATCAGATTTCCTTCCCATTCCATATTTACGGTTAGCAGAGTAGAGAAGAGCTCTTCAGTATTTCAAGGAAAATGCTCACTTTGACTTCTTCAACCAAAGGGTATGCTAGTGAGTGGCGAAGGGGATCTTCCTCCCCCCCGTAGGGAGAGGGATGGGGTGGAGGTGAAAGCTCCTCATCCTGCGCAGGCTTCACCCTCCCCCTGCCCCCTCCCTTCAAGGGAGGGGGAATTGGGGCTCCCTCCCCCTTTCAGGTGAGGGAAATTGAGTTCCCACGGCCAATTTTTCAAAGAATGAGATATCCGAAAGCCGATTCTACCAGGTCTTTGAGGCGCTTGACCGCCTGAAAGGCGTAGCGAAGCATATCTCGATCGTGGGCGGACAGTTCCTGCGGATTGAGCCAGTAACTTATGGGTTCTCCCTTTTGCCAGTGTTGCACCTGAGTCTGCAGGGCGTAATGAACCAGAATATGAAAGGCGTGTTCGGCGTATTCGGCATCCTGAGCCGAAATGATATGCCTTTCTTTCAGGGCCCGGATACGATCAAGGGTGGAAACCTCCCCGATCCCTTCTTTGAGACAGAGGACGCGGGCCGCTTCTACCACAAATATTAGACCACTCCTTTTGAGATGAAGCTCTCCTTTGTGAGGACCTTCTCTTTCCACGATAAATTTATTGAACATCCCCAGAGGGACCTTGTGCCCAGCCTCTTCTTCAAACATCTGCCGAATGACATTGTGATATTCCTGAATCTTAGAAAGAAAATAGCGTTTAAGCCCGTAAAAAAGGGGCAACTCTCCCAGAAGAGGAGAGGCGTCAAAGACGAGGGTGAGATAGCGCACCGTATGGTAAGTGGAAAGCTCAAGCCAGATAAGGAATTGTTTTAACCATTCCTGGTATCTTTTCCGCCAGAGGGGGTTTTCGCTCATGATGTAGCCCGGGCAGCGAGGATATCCCACCTCTGCCAGGATCTTTCCGAACCTGGTTGTAAGCTCCCGAAAATAGCCGTCAATCTCTTCGTAACGGGCATCGGGATAATCAGCAATGATAAGGCCGTGGTCCTGATCCGGGGCCAGAAGGGATTCTCCCCGGCCGTGGCTTCCAGTAAGAAAGAGACAATACGGCACCGGGGGCTCCTTTCCCATCTCTTCCAGAGCAAGTTCAAAGGCCCGCCGATGAATGTCCTGATGGATAAGAGAAAGCATGGTCATGGTATCCACCGCAGATATGCCCGCCGAAAGGCGATTGGCCACCATGGCAGGAAGATCGGCCTTGACTTCGGCAAGGTCTGCGGCAGATCTGGCAAGCTCGATTTTTCCGATAATGAGAAGGGGTTCCTGGTGGGTTAGCCGCAGAAGATGTCGCATGGTTACGATACCCACCAGTTCTCCGCCTTCTACCACGGGAAGATGTTTGATTCCGTAACGAGCCAAAAGGCTTAAGGCCCGGTAAACTTTATCTTTGGGAGAAATGGTAATAGCCGGGGCGCTCATGATGGCTGCCGCCGGGGTGCGAGAGGGATCAACCATCTCCCTTGAGACCACTTTGGTGAGAATATCCCTCTCGGTGATGATTCCGAGGACCCGTCTTCGATCATCCACCACCACGGCCGATGAAATACGGCGTCTGGCCATCTCTTTGGCCACCTCACGCACGGAACACTCTGCCCGGCAGGCATAGGCGGGAGAGACCATGATTTCTCGCACCGGAGCGTGATAGGGAAAGATATTAAGCCTCGTGATAGCTTCCAGACGCTTTTTAACAAATGCGAGTGAAAGATCCTCAGGAAGTTCCTTCTCCTTTGCAGCCAGGCCCTCCTCCGCCATGAAATCCTCCTTAAAATTGCTTTTGTAGTTTTCGCAGGGCATACATCTTACGACAAAATTCGAACAAATCCTCCAGCGTCTTTATGCCCCGTCTTTCAAGATGCGGGAGAAAGCGGAGATAAATTTCGGCTGTCAAAAGGGCATCCCCCAGGGCGCTGTGAAGGCCAGCCACCGGTATCCCCAGTTTTTCGGCAATGGTGTCCAGATTGTGATCTTCAAACTCTTCAAAGAGACCATAGGAGAGAAAAAGGGTATCTACTACGGGAAAATCAAGTTTTATCCCGAGTTTTTCGGCTTCTATTTCCAGAAACTTAAGATCAAAAGCGGCGTTATGAGCCACCAGAACCGTATCCTTACAAAAGGTGAGGAATTTGGGCAGCACCTCCCTTAAAGGAGGCTTGTCCTTCACCATTTCATCGGTGATGCCGTGAATTTTGGTGGCCAGGGGCGGGATGGGCCTTTCGGGATTGACCAGGGTGTGAAAAATAGCATCTTTTAAGATGCGTCCCTTCTCAAGACGCACCGCTCCGATAGCCACGATCCGATCTCCCCTTGAAGGTTCAAGGCCGGTGGTCTCCGTGTCAAAGGCTGTGTAAACAAGCTCTCTCAAAGGAAGCTTCAGAAGCTCTCCTTTAGGATGCATGCTTTCAAAGAGGTCAAAATCATAGGCGATAGGACGCCATCTATCAGGACGCTCGGTGAGAGTAAGGCTTGAAAGATCTTCTGCTGTTTGCGCCGGAACCCTCTCAGAAATATCTGGAGCCGAAAAACTAAGCACCATCCCGAGAACATGGCCATTTTCGTCTCGCAAAAGGCAGGCCGAGCCCTTTCTCCCATTTACACTTACGGGCAGACAGCCACAGTCGGGGGTTTCTTCAAACCTTTTGAAAAGATCTACCAGGGTCTCACGCTCAAAGATGGAAAGGGCACTACCTCCCAGAAAGGCCTTCTCCGGACCAAAGAGCCTTACCGCCGCCGGATTTACCAGAACGAGACGAAAATCTCTGCTCACCACTAAAACCGCTTCGGCAATATTCTGAAGAATGAGGGAGAGGACGTCTTTTTCAAGCTTGAGACGGGCTGTGGTTTCCTTTACCAGGCGCTCAAGTTCCAGGGAACGTTTTCTGAAAGCCGCCCCGAGTTTCTCCAGATAATTAGCCAGGGCTTCAAGAGAATGAACCGGCTCTTTTTCGTTTTCGTTCACCAGGTCTCTGGCGTGCTCCAGGACCAAAATCTCTGCCTGCCGGGCCAGGCGCCTGATCTCAGAAAGAGGCCCTCGGTAGAGAAGCATCATCAAAAAAAGGGACCAGAAGGTGTAGGCAAAACCATAGACAAAGAGATAAAAAGTAAAACGGGCGTCTTTTAAAGGAAGATTGAAATAAAGCCAGCCCAAGCCTACCAAAAAAGGAAGTAAAACTCCTCCCAGCCAGAGGAGGAAAAAAGTCGTCCGTAGCTTTAAGCGCCCAAGCATTATTTCAAATAGGGCAGGAGGGCCTTGAAAGCCGGGGTCCCTGCTTTCTCAAGGGTTTCATAAATGATCATTTCGGTGGAATAAATGGAAATACCAAGCTCTCTTAGCCGCCAGAGACCATACTCCATGTTAGCCGGAGTGCGAGAAGAAGTGGCATCAGCCACAACGATTACTCTTTGTCCTTCTTCTAAGGCGGAAAGGGCGGTCTGATAAACGCAAATGTGCGTTTCAACGCCACAGATAACAATAGAAGAACGCCCCACCCTTCGACAGGCTTCTAAAATAGCTTCGTTTTTAAAAGCGCTAAATTCTACTTTGTCAAAGATTTGATACTTTTTTACCAGCTCCTGCAAAGGCTCAACATAAGGGCCGA
>JALSPN010000035.1 GCA_026985945.1 Thermodesulfobacteriales bacterium | reverse complement strand
TACGCCCCCTGCAGGGAGGCCCCTCAAGGAGCTTTATTGTTCGACCCTCAAAAGGTCAGCTTTCCCTTAATAGTCCGTTCTCCCAGGCCCGGGGATCGCATTCGGGTTGCCGGCCTTAAAGGGCGGAAAAAACTCAAAAAAATCTTCTGGGAGAGAGGACTTTCTCACGAAGCCCGCCGAAGCTGGCCGGTAGTGGAAAAGGAGGGGGAAATAATTGCCCTGGCCCGGTTTCTGGTAGCAGAAGGCCTTATCCCACAAGGAGAAAAGGCCCTGGTATTGGAATTTGAAAATCTCCCCTCTTAAATATTTTCCGAAACCTTCCAATTGCCAAAATATTTAAAGAGATTTAAATTAGAAGAAATCTTGAAAAATCTTATCTGAGGTGAGGGATTTGCGAAGCTTTTATCGAAACCTAACCATTTGGCTACTCATCGCCCTGGTAATGATCTTCCTCTTCAATTTTGTGAACAATCCCCGCCCCAAGGGGACGGAGATTTCTTATACCGATTTCATTAACATGGTGGAAAAAGGCCAGATTACAGAAGTTACCATTGAGGGGAAGGAAATCCGGGGTGTTTTACCAGACAAGCAGGAGGTATTTTACACCTACATTCCCGAGGGAGACAACGAACTTATCTCTCTTTTGCGCAAGAGCGGGGTGCGCATAAGTGTCAAGCCTCACGAAGAAAACCCTTGGTATCTTTCCCTTCTGGTCTCCTGGTTACCCATGCTCCTCCTCATTGGAGTCTGGATCTTTTTTATGCGCCAGATGCAGGCTGGAAGTGGTCGGGCCTTTTCCTTCGGGCGCAGTCGGGCCAGGATGGTCTCAGGAGAACAGGTCAAAGTAACTTTTAAGGACGTAGCCGGGGTAGATGAGGCCAAAGAAGAGCTCCAAGAAGTGATCGAATTTTTAAAAGACCCCCAGAAGTTTACCAAACTCGGGGGCCGTATCCCCAAAGGCATCCTTCTGGTGGGGCCTCCGGGCACGGGAAAAACCCTGCTGGCAAAGGCTATCGCCGGCGAGGCCGGGGTGCCCTTCTTCAGCATCAGCGGTTCAGACTTTGTGGAGATGTTTGTGGGTGTGGGAGCGGCGAGAGTGCGTGATCTTTTCATGCAGGCCAAGAAGAACGCCCCCTGTATCATCTTTATTGACGAAATTGACGCCGTAGGGCGCCATCGGGGAGCAGGCCTTGGCGGTGGACATGACGAACGAGAACAGACCCTTAACCAGTTGCTGGTAGAGATGGACGGTTTTGAGGGCAACGAAGGAATTATCGTGATTGCCGCCACCAACCGGCCCGATATTCTGGATCCGGCCCTCTTAAGGCCTGGTCGTTTTGACCGTCAGGTAGTGGTCCCTCCCCCTGATGTGAAAGGCAGGGAAAAGATCCTTCAGGTTCATACCAAAAAAGTGCCCCTGGCTCCAGATGTTAACCTCTCCGTGCTTGCCAAGTCCACCCCGGGGTTTACCGGAGCAGATCTTGAAAACCTGGTAAACGAAGCCGCCCTTATCGCAGCCCGGAAAGGAAAATCTAAGGTAGATATGGAAGATTTCGAAGAAGCTAAAGACAAGATCCTCATGGGGCGGGAGAGGAAGACCGCCGTCATAAGCGAAGAAGAAAAACGCATCACCGCTTACCATGAGGCTGGCCATACCATGGTGGCCAAACTTCTTCCCGGGACGGACCCCGTCCACAAGGTAAGCATAATTCCTCGCGGGCAGGCCCTTGGCATCACCCAGCAGCTTCCGCTGGATGAAAGGCACACCTATCCCAAAGATTACCTCCTTAAGAGGCTGATGGTCCTTTTGGGAGGTCGAGCGGCAGAGGAACTCATTTTTAACGAATACACCACCGGAGCAGGCAACGATATCGAGCGAGCTACCGAGATCGCGCGCCGCATGGTTTGCGAGTGGGGGATGAGCGAAAAATTGGGGCCCGTGGCTTTTGGGCACCGGCAGGAACATGTCTTTTTGGGCAAAGAGATTTCCCAGATCAAAAATTACAGTGAAGCCACGGCTTTAGCCATTGATAACGAAATCAGAGAAATCGTCCTGCAATGTTATCAGAAGGCCAAAAGGCTCCTTGAAGAAAACATTGAGCTTTTGCATAAATTAGCCCAGGCCTTGCTTGAGAAGGAAACACTTGATGGGCCGGCCATAGATGAAATACTCGGGCTTTCTTCCAGAAAGGCTGCAGAAGGCACGACCTCGTAAACAAAGATGCTTCCACCGCTTGAAGTTCGAGGCCAGCTTTTGGAATGGGGGAAAAGGCCGTATCTGGTGGGGATAATAAATGTAACCCCGGATTCTTTCTCTGACGGGGGGCTTTTCTATTCTCCAGAGGCGGCTTTAAAGAGGGCTGAGGAGTTAATTGCCGAAGGGGCAGATATTATTGACATAGGAGGAGAATCAAGCCGCCCTTTTGCCAAACCCGTTCCCCTGGAAGAAGAGCTTAAAAGGGTTATCCCCGCCATAAAAGCCATTCGCAAACACTTCAACATTCCCATCTCCGTTGATACTTACAAGGCCAAGGTGGCTCAAGAGGCCCTGGCCGAAGGTGCAGACATCATTAACGACATCAGTGCCCTGAGGTTCGATCCCCAAATGGTCCGGGTGGTGGCCAGATGGCAGGCCCCTGTCATCTTGATGCACATGAAGGGGACCCCTCAGACCATGCAGGTCAACCCCTACTATGAGGACGTTTTAAGAGAAGTTCGGGATTTCTTTAAAGAAAGGATCTCTTTTGCCGAAAAAAACGGTATCCAGAGGGAAAAAATTATTCTGGATCCAGGGCTTGGCTTTGGGAAACGCTTTGAAGATAATCTCCGTCTTATCAAACATCTTGATTACTTTAAAAAACTAGACTTGCCCTTAATGCTTGGCCCCTCAAGAAAGTCCTTTTTGGGACAGATCGTGGTAAAGGAAGCCCTGGAGCGAGATCCTGCTACCATGGCGGTGGTAACTTATGCCACTCTAAAAGGGGTTGATCTCTTAAGGGTTCACAACGTCTCCATGGCCCGAGATGTTATTCTCGTAATGGAGGCCCTGAAGGAGGTTCAGTGAAAACCCTTATATCCCAGTATTTGAGCCTCCTTCGCTGGCAAGACATCCTGGACATCCTCATCGTAGCCTACCTCTTCTATCGCATTCTGCTTCTCATTCGGGGAACGCGAGCGGTCCAGATGGCAGCAGGGCTTGCCGTCCTGGTGGTGATGTATTTTATCGCCGGCCAGTTTCAACTCCTCACCCTGCACTGGCTTCTCGGAACCTTTCTTTCTTCCATCTTTTTGCTGGTCATCATCGTCTTTCAGGATGACATTCGCCGGGCCCTTATCCAGATGGGAAGGACCCCTTTTATTAAGGCCCGTGCCGAATACAGCCAGGTAATCGAAGAGATTGTAAAAGCCGTAAGTCTTCTGGCAGAAAAAAAAACCGGAGCCCTCATCGTCATAGAGCGCAGCATCGGTTTGGGAGAATTTGTGGAAAGCGGCACACCGCTTGATGCTCGTGTAAGCCGGGATCTTCTGATCTCCATTTTTCAAAAGAGCTCACCTTTACACGACGGGGCGGTAATCATTCGAGAGGGCCGAATAGCGGTGGCCGGGGCCATCCTTCCCCTTTCCACCAATCCCAACATCAGCCGGCGTCTGGGGACCAGACACCGGGCTGCCATCGGGATCTCCGAGGTCAGCGATGCGGTAGCCATCGTGGTCTCAGAAGAGACGGGCAGCATTTCCGTGGCCCTGGGAGGAAAGATAACACGTGACATTACTCCTTCGGCCTTGAGACAGCTTCTCTTAAACATTCTGGGGTTTGAAGAGGGTCAAAATCGCTGGTGGCGGAGGCATCTTTTTAGATGAATCCCTTTAAAGGCCTCAGTAAAAACCTTTTTCTCAAACTCCTTTCCCTGGCCTTTGCTATCCTCCTCTGGTTCTTTGTGGTCCTTGAAGACAAAGTAGAAAAAGAAGTCCCTGCTGAAATAAAGATTAAAAACGTGCCCCACGAGCTTATTCTGGTCAAAGAACCGCCCAAGTTTGTTATCGTCCACGTAAACGGGCCCCGGAGCATCCTGCGCAACCTGGAACGCAACCCCCTTAAGATAACCCTTGACCTGCGGGATCTGGGCCCTGGCAAACACCTCCTTAAACTCAAAGCTAGACATCTCAATTTACCGGCTGGCCTTAAGGTCATAAAAATCGAACCGTCTCGTGTAGAAGTGGTGCTGGACAGGATCCTCCAGAAGACCGTCCAGGTGGAACCAGGTATTTACGGGAGCCCTCCCCCGGGATGGAAGATTGTAAGTATCCAGGTCCGGCCCAAAAAGATAAAGATTTCGGGCCCACGCTCGGTGGTAAGCAAATTAAAAAGGGTGAGGACCCAGGCCGTTGACATCAACGGGGCTACGAAAGATATACGGAAAAAAGTTCCCCTTAAGTTACCCCCCTTAGTTAAGGCGGAACCGGAAAAAGTCGAACTTTATGTCAGAATCGTAGAACACATCGTAACCAGGGAAATAAAAGATCTTCCCCTCCAGGTGGTAGGGCTTAAAAAAGGGCTTAAGGCCAGGGTGTCACCCAAAAAAGTGAACGTGGTTTTACAGGGGCCGGAAAGACTGCTTGGGGCCTTTTCAGACCTTGAGATCCGGGCCTTTGTGGAGGCCCAAAAACTCTCTTTAGGGAAACACTGGTTGAAAGTAAAGATTGACGTTCCTTCCGGGATAAAGATCATTAAGATTGAACCTTTCAGAGTGCGAATCCAGATTTTCCGTTAAGGAGGGCCTGATGGGAGGTAAACTATTTGGAACGGATGGTATCCGCGGCAAAGCCAACCGGTGGCCCATGACGCCGGAAATCGCCCTTCAGGTAGGAAGGGCGGTAGGTTATCTCTTCCG
>JALSPN010000034.1 GCA_026985945.1 Thermodesulfobacteriales bacterium | reverse complement strand
CATTGTCAAAGACGGCAAGGTGATCATTGTGGACGAATTTACAGGGCGATTGATGCCCGGCAGACGCTGGTCAGACGGCCTTCACCAGGCCATCGAAGCCAAAGAAGGAGTCAAGATCGAGAAAGAGAACCAGACGCTGGCTACCATTACTTTTCAGAACTACTTCCGGATGTATGAAAAGCTGGCTGGCATGACCGGCACCGCCGAAACCGAGGCCGCAGAATTTAAGGAAATTTATAACCTTGACGTAGTGGTAATTCCTACTCACAAACCCATGATCCGCATCGATCACCCCGACGTGGTTTACCGAACAGAGCGGGAAAAATTTGAAGCCGTAGTGAAGGAAATCGAAGAACTTCACCGGGAAGGGCGTCCGGTCCTGGTGGGCACCACAAGTATTGAAAAAAGCGAACGTCTATCCCGCATGTTGAAAAAGAAAAGAATTCCTCACCAGGTCCTAAATGCCAAATATCATGAAAAAGAAGCAGCCATCATTGCCCAGGCCGGGCGTTCCGGAGCGGTAACCATCGCCACCAATATGGCCGGGCGCGGGGTGGATATCCTCCTCGGGGGGAACCCGGAAGGGCTTGCCAAAGAAGCCCTTCTGGCAGAGGGCTATGATCTGGAGACCATTGATCCTGCCACCTGGAATGAGGCCCTCCAGATGGCCAAAAAAGGAGAAGATCCTACTCGTAAATACCCAGAGCGCTGGGCGGAAGTGCTCTGGGAGAAGGTCAGAGAATGCCAGAAAGATTATGAAAAAGTGAAGGCCCTGGGAGGGCTTCATATCATCGGCACCGAACGCCACGAATCACGCCGGATAGACAACCAGCTTCGAGGGAGAGCAGGCCGCCAGGGAGACCCGGGATCTTCAAGATTTTATCTTTCCCTGGAAGATGACCTCCTCCGTCTTTTTGGTTCTGACAAGTTAAAGGGGCTTATGGATCGTTTTGGGATGGAAGAAGGCGAGCCTATAGAACACTCCTTTATTTCCAAGGCCATCGAACAAGCGCAGAAAAAAGTCGAAGCCCATAATTTCGAAATCAGAAAACACCTCCTCGAATATGACGATGTGATGAACAAACAGCGGGAGGTGATCTATTCCCAGCGCAAAGAGATCCTGGCCAGCGAAAGTATTCGGGACTGGATTACCGACATGATCAGAGACATCTCCTCCAGAATGGTGGAAGAATTTGCTCTGGAGAAGACCCCTCCTGCCGAATGGGACCTTAAGGGCCTTAAGGAACGTTTCTTCGGGGTCTTTGGCTTTCGCCCCGCCATTCCAGAAGATCTTTCTTCGGAAGAGGAACTTAAAGAACACCTTGAGAAGCAAGCCCTTCAAGCTTACGAAGAAAAAGAGCAGGAAGTTGGCGAAGAACTCATGCGCCATCTTGAGCGCATGTTTCTCCTCCACACCATCGACACCCTCTGGAAGGACCATCTCCTCTCCATGGACCATCTGAGAGAAGGTATCGGGCTTCGCGGATATGCTCAACAAGATCCCCTTCAGGAATACAAACGCGAAGCCTTCGAGATGTTTGCGGATCTGGTGGAACGCATCAAAGAGCAGAGCCTTTCTTTCCTCTATCGGGTCCAGGTAACGCGGGAGGAAGAAATAGAACGCATGGAAGAAGAAAGAAGGCGGCAACGTTTACGCCTGGTTTACAGCCGTGGAGAGGAGGCCACGGAGGAGAAACCCAAGCGCCAGCCTATTCGCCGGGGGCGCAAAATCGGGCGCAATGACCCCTGCCCCTGTGGGAGTGGCAAAAAATACAAAAAATGTTGCGGACGGGCCGATACCAAACCTCGCGAAAAGGTCGCCGTGCACTAAAGGGCTTACTCCTTTGGCAGAAGGAAAAGCCTCTTGAGAAGAATGGTGGCATAGCTCCCTTTGGGAAGGAAAAATTCCACAAGGGCCTCTCTTTTTCCCCTTTTTTCAAGACGCAGCTGTTCGGGGATTACCACGACTTCTCGGGGATAAGTCTTAAAAGTAGCCCCTTTTACCAGAGTTCTGAATTTATCAAGGGAGGAAATTCCTTCCCTTTGGAGGACTTCCTCCATTATTTCTCTAATTTCAGGCGCAAGCTTGAGGCGCGGGCTTGGGAGGGGAATGCGACGAGCTGAAAGCTCAGGCCACCTGTCCTCCGGCACCTCCCGGTAAAACAGATGTTCTCCCAGGAGGTATGGAACCGGATAAAGCTTAAGCCCCAATCTCTTCAGATAAATCTTTACCGTCTCGTTCCAGACATAGGCCTGATAAGCGTGACAGAGCATAAGGAGATATTCTCGATCCACCAGGCCTATGGCTCGCTTGAAGGTGCGCTTGGAGGGCCGGTGAGAAGAGAGGAACTCAAGCAAACGCCTTTCCCAGGGGCTTGGCGCATATTTTAAGCATGGGGCCACTTCAGGCCAGTGCTGGCGCAGACACTTGCGGAAAATTTCTGTCCGTTTCATCTCATACTGGCTTCCTTCAATTAAAAGGAGATAAAGGGCCCGCTCGTAATGCCCCAGGATAAGCTCCCGTGCCGCAAAACCCCGCCCGTGGCGGGCAGACCCGAAACGCTGTTCGTCGAAATAGTTGGCGACCCCGTAACGGGAAAGCAAGGCCATTTCTTCTTCAATCCCTTCCAGATCCACCTCCCGGACCAGGATGCGAAAGAAATTTCCTTTGAGTCTGGCCTTTGACATGGGGGTTTGGGTCTGGCCCAGATATTCAAGTAAATAATTGCGCCCCTTGAGATCCTTCTTGGGCCCGTTTTTGATGGTCACATATTGGTAAGAGATGGCATGGCGATCCTTAAGACCTCCATACCGGATATCCTGGGCTCGCAGACGAAGCCTTCGAGCCAGATCTCCTATTACATCCCAGGTAGTGGCCCCCCTTTTAAAAAGGCGGTAGAGGGCAAAAGGGCCTTTCCCCTCCGGAGCAATATCTGCTACCTCATAGACGATAAAATCTTCCGGCCGGGCTTTAATTTTCATCCTTCCTCCAACAAAACTGGTCTCTTCTTGCACACGGTAATGAGGATTTATTTATAAGCAGCCTTCAAAGATAGGCCTGCCTCTTTTGGCGGCTGACGCAAATACTTAAACTTTATTCTTGAAAGGGGGGGACTCAAATGGCCCGTATTTACATAAATCAAGCCTTAACTAATAAAGTCTTTGTTTTTAAGGATCGTTGGAAGGCAGGAGTTATTTTGGCAGAAATGTTACACCCAAAATATGAAAAGGTACCTGATACCTTAGTCCTTGCTATTCCTGCCGGGGGAGTGCCCGTAGGCCTTGTCATAGCTCAAAAACTCCAACTTCCCTTTGAAATTATCCTGGTTCGTAAAATTCATTTTCCAGATAATCCAGAAGCAGGATTCGGGGCCATTACTTTTGATGGGGAGATTCTACTTAATGAAGAACTGGTTTCTTATGCGGGCTTAGATGAAAAAACTATTGCAAGACAGATCACTTTAGAAAAGAAAGATCTTGCGGAAAGAGAAAAACTCTTCAGAAAGGGAAAAGCCTTCCCCTCTTTGAAAGGCAAAACAGTGATCTTGGTAGACGACGGATTGGCTTCTGGTTATACCATGATGGCGGCAGTTAAAAGTGTAGCCAAACGGGGAGCTCAAAAGATTGTAGTGGCTGTGCCTACCGCTTCCCAAAAGGCACTAGAAAAATTAGCCCCTTGGGTTGACGAAATATATTGCGCCAACCTAAGGAGTGGGATCTATTTCGCTGTAGCTGATGCCTACCAAAACTGGTACGACTTAAGTCGCGAAGAAGTTCTCAGTCTTTTGGAAGAAGCGGGGTATTTTGATTGAAAGAATTTCCTATGCGGTTCTTCCCTTCGAAGGAAATATTCGACTGAAACCGGGAAAAGTTGTATTTTTAAGGTGCAAACTTTGGATCATGTTCTTAAGGAGGCCTTCCTATGGACCAACCCGTTTTTGACCATCGCAAATTAGGATTGGACGATGTCTTTGAATTTTCCTGTTTCCCCGGCATTTCTTGTTATAATCTCTGTTGTTATGACGTAAATCTCGTTTTAAGCCCTTACGATTTTTTGCGAGTGAGAAGGGCTTTGGGGTTAAGTTCCGAGGAATTTATTGCAAGATTTGCTGAATTATACTTGGGAGATGTTACCCAGCTACCGGTAGTAGCAGTTAAGATGCAACAGCATGATTTTTCATGCCCCTTCCTTCGTCCCGAGGGGTGTTCTATCTATCCAGATCGTCCAGCCTCCTGCCGAACCTATCCTTTGGCCCGTTTTACAGGGCGAGATGAAGAAGGCAAGCCTTTCGAAATCTATCGCATCATTCGAGAAACCCATTGCAAAGGTCACTTTGAAAAACGTCCTATAACGGTGCGAGAATGGATCAAAGAGCAAGGACTTGAGCCTTACTATGAGTTTAACGACCTTTTTGGGGAAATCGTTTTCGCACGCCAACACATGGATCGTCCCCTTTCCGCAGACGAGTTAGACCTTATCTACACGGCCTGCTACGCCTTAGAAAAATTTCGCCCGCTTGTTGAAAAAAAAGAGGGTTTTCTGGCCGTGGGTTTTAGCGAGGAAGAAATCAACCGTGTCCTAGAAGACGAAACCGAGCTTCTCCGCCTCGGCCTTAATTTCCTGAAGAGGACCATCTTTCGCGAATTTTTTGAAAACTAATCGAGATCTCCGGTAATCAAATTTTTTGACCTACCCCTGATGATTAACGGCTCTTACGGCCTTTTTCAGGTATCCTGTGGAGATTAGGAGAGTAATGTACACGACAAATATTATAGAGAGCTATTATAGAGAGCGTAAACAGCATGTATTGGTCCAGTACCTTTGGCACTCAGGATATTTTTCGATGAGCCATTTTACCGGAGATTTTAATCCTAAACTATGATGGGGTAACACCGTGTTGTAATCTA
>JALSPN010000033.1 GCA_026985945.1 Thermodesulfobacteriales bacterium | reverse complement strand
ACGCTAATAGAGGTCTCGGGGCGGTCCATTCCGGAGGCTATACGCTGGGAACGGGGTATCCTCCTTGACGCCATGGCCGATACCCTGCACTACACCATGATGAAGCGGGTAGCCATCTGTGGTGACCCGGATTTTGCGGCTGCGGCCACCCGCTTCGTCTGTGAACTCGGTATGATTCCGACCTACATTCTGGTGGGGACCAAGAGCTCTACAGCTGCAGAAGAGATTTGGAAAGTATGTGAGGAATATAATTACAAACCGGTCATAATGAACGGTAGCGATCAGTTCGAATGGGAATACGCTCTTAAGAACGACAAGCCAGATGTGATCCTGGGACATTCGCGTTGTGTAAATATTTCGAAAGAGATAAGGGTGCCGCTTGTCCGGTTTGGTTTTCCTGTTTACGACCGGATAGGCTATCAACGGGAACCCATCGTGGGCTATCGGGGGGGAGAACGTTTTCTGGCCCGGATCGTAAACGCCATCCTGGATCATCACTATCCTGACGACCGGACGCATCAGTAAAGGGGCATAGAATGAAGTCTTGCGGAAATTACGGCTGTATGCCTTTAAGAATCAAGCCCTGCGGTCTTGCGAGCGAACCCGGGGGCATGACCCAGCGAAGTTGCGTCTATTTCGGCGCTCGCTATGTGCTCGGACCGATACGGGAGGCGGTGCATCTGGTGCATGGCCCCGTGGGCTGCGGTTACTATGGAGCCATGATCCGTGGGGAGCCCCAGGATCTTTTTGGAACCGCACTTTCTGACGAAGAGATTATTTTTGGCGGTCTTGATAAACTAAAGAAGGCCCTGCACGAGGCCTTTGCTCTCAGACCTACGAACCGCGGGGCCTTTTTGTATGCTACCTGCCCAACGGGACTTATCGGGGAAGATCTTGCAGGCCTTGCCCGCGAAATTGAGAGTGAAACGGGCCGCAGAATAGTAGTGGTGGACTGTCCGGGGTTTTCTGGAAAGAGCCAGGCCGGGGGGCATGCTGTGGCCTACCGGAGTCTGCTTAACCTGGTTAGACCCTTTCCCAGGGCCGGCCATCCTACAGTAAACCTCATCGGAGAATACAATGTAGCTGGAGAGGCCCGGGAGACAAAGCGACTTCTTGAAGAACTTGGCGTTGAGGTTCACACCGTGCTTACCGGTGAGACCCGCTTTTCGGAGATAGAGCAACTTTCCCGGGCCCATCTGAACCTCCTTTTCTGTGGTTCAACCGCCAGAGAGTTTGCTTCGGCTCTAGAGGAACGCTTTGGTCTGCCCTACCTGAAGGTTTCCTTTTATGGGCCTTCGGCCGTGAGGGCTTCTCTTCGGAAGATAGGAGAGGCCCTGGGTCTTTCTTCAGGGAGGGTAGAGGGTCTGATCCGGGACGAGGAGGCCCGGACATTTCGAGAGATAAGGCCCTGGCTTAAACTCTTTTCCGGAAAAAGGGTGCTGCTGGTCCTCGGGGCCGGGAGGCTGGGACCTTTAGGGAGAATGCTTAGAGAACTCGGCTTTGAGGTCGTAGGGGCGGTTTCGGTCTTCGGGAGTTCCGAAGATCACCGAGAAGCCGCTCCTGTTTCTGGTTTTATTGCCGATGATCCCGGAGATGACGAATTTGAAAGGGTCCTCTCTATGCTTAAGCCCGATCTCGTGATCACCAACGCCCGAGAACAGTGGCGCGCGGTAAAACTTGGTTTCCCGACCCTTGCCTTCCCTCAGGAGCGTAGCCACGGTCCTTACACCGGTTATCAGGGTTTTGCCAATTTTGTTTACAGTCTGGTCCGCGTTCTTCAAGCTCCAGTGTGGCGCCTCAAGGCCTTATAAACTGAAACGCAAAAATTCTCTCCTCAACGATTGTGCCTGCTTATCGTAAGGGGGCCTGCCTGCTTTTTAATACTTTTTGTCATATTTGTAAGTTATTCTGTTAACAAAAATGTTATAAAAAGCATCTCAAATTTTTTACTATGTCTATCTATTACAATATTTCTAATATCTGGCATGGATTTTGTAAAAAATCCTATAAAAACGAAGAGGAGGTAGAGTATGGAGAGAGGCAGATTTTATTCGAAAATGGTTGGGCCGATTTTATCGACGGTGTTTTTGCTGGGTTCAGGGGTGGCCCTGGCGGGGGATCCCACCGGGGCTGAAACTTTGAAGGCTGATCCCGGTCTTCCGGTGGACTATGTGTGGGTGCTGGTGTGTGGATTTCTGGTGATGTTTATGCAGGCGGGCTTTGCCTGCGTGGAGGCCGGTTTCTGTCGATCTAAGAATGCTACCAATCTCCTGACCAAGAATCTCATGGACTTTGTGGTGGGGGCATTATCTTTCTGGGCCGTGGGTTATGCCCTGATTACCGGTACGGACTGGAAGGGTCTTATCGGGACCTCGGGTTTTTTTCTTTCTGGAGATGGTTACGATGTGGGCAATTACCTTTCTTTTTTCTGGCAGATGGTCTTTGCCGCCACGGCGGCAACCATTGTTTCAGGGGCAGTAGCCGAACGCATTAAGTTTCATGCTTATCTCCTTTATTCCATTGTGATTACCGGCCTTATCTATCCGGTTTATGCCCACTGGGTCTGGGGTGGAGGGTGGCTTTCAAAGCTTCCTTTTGGTCTCGGGCACCTGGACTTTGCGGGCTCCGGTGTGGTGCATGCCATAGGAGGTTTGGTGGGGCTTGCCGGGGCTATCGTTCTGGGTCCGCGCTTTGGTAAGTTCGATAAAAACGGAACTCCTCGGGCTATTCCCGGGCACAACATCCCGCTGGCTGTGCTCGGAGTCTTCATCCTCTGGTTTGGATGGTATGGCTTTAACCCGGGTTCCACCTTCTCTGCCCATCATCTCCGTATCTCGGTGATCGCGGTGAATACCACCCTTGCGGCTGCGGCGGCCTCCATGGCGGCCCTTGTCCTCGTGCTCGCCAAGACCCGCAAGTTCGATCTGGGTATGGCCCTCAACGGCGTGCTCGCCGGCCTGGTGGCCATTACCGCTCCCTGTGCCTGGGTTGAGGCCTGGGCTGCGGTGGTGATTGGTATCGTTGCAGGCATCATCCTTGTGGTCGGAGTCTATTTCCTCGAGGCTATAAAGGTCGATGATCCGGTGGGAGCCGTTCCGGTACATGGCTTCAACGGCCTCTGGGGACTCATTGCCGTAGGGCTTTTCGCCGATGGGACCTACGGAAACTATGCCATTGAGCCCCCCTTTGTAAAAGGGCTTTTCTACGGGGGTGGAGTAGATCAGCTCCTCGCTCAGGTGATTGGGGCAATAGCACTTTTCGTCTGGGCCTTCGGGGCAGGCCTTGTGCTCTTCAAGGTGCTTGATCTCGTGGTAGGTATTCGTGTTTCCCCGCGAGAGGAAATTCAAGGGCTTGATCTCTTTGAACACGGGACTCCGGCTTATTCCGAATTCTATACCGTGAGGAGGTAAAAAACATGAAGGAAATAAGAGCTATTATTAGACCAGAAAAATTAGAAGAAGTTCTGGAGGCTTTGGAAAAGGTGGGCCATCCCGGGGTCACGGTCTATCAGGTGGAAGGTCACGGGCGGCAGGCCGGCCTGGTGGAACAATTCCGGGGGCGGGAATTCCGGGTGGATCTTTTGCCCAAGATGGAAGTGAGGGTGGTCTGTAAGGATGAAGATATGGAGAAGATTATGCAGGCTATCGCTTCGGCAGCCCGCACCGGGGAGATCGGAGACGGAAAGCTCTTTGTTTACGAGGTGCTCGAGGCCTTAAGAATACGTTCCGGCGAACGAGGAGAGGCTGCCATTTAAAATCCTTACCGGGGTCTAGTATCTGTTTTTATTAAAATCTTTCCTTAATTTCCGGTTAGTGGAGTAGAAAAAAGCTCCTGGGTCTTATTTTAATGGCGAATAGCGAATGGCGAGTAGCGAATGGCCAGTGGCGAAGGAGATCCCCCTCCCCCTTGTAAGGGGAAGGCCGGGGCCGGGGTGGGGGTGAAAGCTCGGCAATCTGCCGACTTTCACCCTCCCTCCCTGACAGGGCGGGGGGAATTAACCGGGAATTTAGATTGCCAATGGCAAGAGTTTTGGCTGGTGTTAAAATATGGACAAAAGTTTTTTGGAATTTACTTATGTGGCGGAAGTTTCTGCGTTCCAAAATCCATACCCTCCGTGTGACGGACAAAAATCTGAACTACGAGGGGAGCATCACCCTTGACCCGCGGTTTATGATTGCCGCCGGTCTTGAGCCCTTTGAGTCCGTCTGGGTCTATAATCTGGCCAATGGCGAACGTTTTGAAACTTACGTCATCAAGGGTGAATGGGGGAGCAAAGAAGTTTGTCTCAACGGGGCCGCGGCGCGCAAGGCAGAAGTGGGCGACGAGATCATTCTGGTCTCCTATACCTGGCTTACCCCTGAAGAGATAGAACAGGCCACCGTTACCCTGGTTTATGTAGATGACGAGAACAATATCCTTGAGGAAAAACGCCTTCCGATTAAAGAATAGCCCTTCAATGAAAATTTATCCCGTGCTTCTTGGTTGCCCCAAAAACCGTGTGGATGCGGAAAAGTTTCTGGCTTCTGTGGCAGGGCTGGGGGTGGAGGCAGTGCTTGACCCTGAAGAGGCAGACATCCTTTTTGTAAATACCTGTGCCTTTATAAGGGAGGCGGTAGAAGAGTCCCTTGATGTAATTTTGGAACTTGCCGAGGGAAAGCTTCCCCACCAGCGTCTGGTGGTGGGAGGCTGCCTGGTTACCCGTTATCGCGAGGCACTTTTGCCGGAACTTCCGGAGGTGGATCAATTTCTCGGCATTGAGGCCTATCGCAATCCTCAGGCTATCTTTGCGCCAGAACGCTATCTTCCTCACCTTGAAGGCCCAGAGACTACCGAGCGCCTTCTTACAGAAAACCCTTTTTACGCCTATCTCAAGATTTCTGACGGATGTCGGCATGTCTGCTCCTTTTGCACTATTCCTCGCATTCGGGGG
>JALSPN010000032.1 GCA_026985945.1 Thermodesulfobacteriales bacterium | reverse complement strand
GAAGTTAAGAAAAATTTTTGCCTTCGGCGGAAAGTTGTTTTATCATGAGGGGCCATGAAGATCGTAGCCATAGAACCTAAAAACGTAAGGACTCATGTTTTTTCGGCTTTCAAACTCCCCCGTCTGGCCATGCCTCTTCTGGGAACCATCCTTAAAAACAGGGGCCACGAGGTAAAGGTCTTTCTCGAAGAACTCGGAAAGGTAGATGAAAATGTCGTAAAAGAGGCTGACCTGGTTCTCATTTCCACCATCACCTCTACCGCTCCCAGGGCTTACAGCATGGCGGATCGCTTCCGCAATCTTTACGGCAAGAAAGTGGTTATGGGAGGGGTGCATGTCTCTTTTGTTCCGGATGAGGCCATCCAACATGCGGATTTTGTCATCCGGGGTGAGGGAGACGAGACCATCGTGGAGCTGGTGGAAGCTATAGAAGCAGGAGGCCCTTATGATCACATCCTGGGACTTACCTGGCGCCGAGGGGGAGAAGTAATCCACAATCCTACCCGGAAGGGGGTAACCGATCTCGACACCTTGCCTATTCCGGATTTCAGTCTTATCCCCGGGGTTGATCCTCGCAAAATGCGGATCTATCCCATGATGACCTCGCGGGGTTGTCCTCACGCCTGTATTTTCTGCTCCGTAGCCCCCATGTTTGGAAGGAGATACCGTTTTCGGGCCAAAGATCTCTTACTTGAAGAACTGGCCCGCATAGAAAAAGGACAGCACGTTTTTTTTTACGATGACAACTTCACCGCCCATCGCCCGCGGACCAAGGAGCTCCTTGAGGGAATGATCCGCCGGGGTTTTAAGGGAAGCTGGTCTGCTCAGGTGCGAATCGATATTTACAAAGACAAAGAATTACTCGAGCTCATGAAACGCAGCAATTGTTTTCTGGTTTATGTGGGCATCGAATCCATCAACCCTGAAACCCTGAAGACCTACAAAAAGGGGCTCACCTATCAGGAAATATACGAAGGGGTTAAAGTCCTCCACAAATACGGGATTCGTATCCACGGGATGTTTGTGATAGGGGCCGACACCGATACCCCTGAAAGTATTCAGGCCACCCTGGATTTTGCCCGGGATGTGCGGCTGGATTCCGCCCAGTTCCTCGTCCTTACTCCCATTCCCGGCTCGGTTCTCTACGAAAACTGGCTCAAAGAAGGGCGCGTCTTCTCTACCCAGTGGGATCTTTACGACGGGCATCATGTAGTCTTCCATCCCAAAAATCTCTCCCTCACCAAACTCCAGGAAGAAGGCTTTCGTCTTCACCGGGAGTTTTATTCTTTAAAAGAGGCCTTCAAATTCCTGTTAAGGGGAGATGTTTACGGAGCTTATCTTCGCTTTTTAGGTCGCCGCTATGTAAAACGCTGGATCAAAGAGAATGTAGATTATTTCAAAAAGTTGCGTGAGATCGAAACCAAAGTGGCGATGGCACCTACAGTTTAGAGTCTTCCGGAAGGAGGAGAAGGCCATGTTGTTTGCCATCTTAAGCGATAGTCATGATGCGATCTTGAATTTAAGACGGGCCGTAGAGCTGGCCAACGAACGAGGGGCTTCTTACCTCCTTCACTGCGGAGACCTCATCTCTCCCTTCATGGTCCTTGAACTGGCACGCTTCAAAGGCCAGGTGCATTTTATTCTGGGTAATAACCCCGGAGATGTCTGGTTGCTTGCCAAGCAATGTGCTCGTTTCCCCCATGTTCATTTTCACGGCCAATATGCCTTTGAAGAGCTTAACGGGGTAAGGGTGGCTCTGGTCCACTTTCCCGAACTTGCCGAAGGCCTGGCCCTTACCGGCAAATTTGATCTTATCTGCTGTGGGCATACTCATGTTTATGAAGTGAAAGAAATCCAGGGGATCCCGGTTATAAACCCCGGTGAGATTCTCGGTAAAGAAGGTCCACCCACGATGGTATTTTTTGACACGGAAACAGGCAAAATCGAAAAGGTGACCTTTGATGAGGGTAGCCGTTGATACCGGGGGGACCTTTACCGACTTTGTTGCCGAAAGAGACGGTGAACTTTTAACCCACAAGGTTTCTTCCACCCCGCAAAACCCTGCTGAAGCGGTCCTTAAGGGCCTCAAGGAGATGGGGGTTCCGTCTCCTCCGGTTCTGCTTCACGGCACCACCGTGGGGACAAACGCCTTCCTGACCCGCAGGGGAGGGCGGGTGCTTCTGGTAACGACCAGGGGATTTGAAGACGTAATCTTTATCGGGCGGCAAAATCGCCCCAAACTTTTCGATTTTTTCGTTAAAAAGCCTCCTCCACTCCTGAAACCTTCGCAGATAATAGGGCTCCCTGAAAGGATAGACGCCCAGGGTCAGGTATTGAAGGCCCTTTCCGAAGAAGATCTCTCTCTTCTTCGCCGTTTTTTGAAGAGGAAACGTTTTGATTCCGTAGCCGTTTGCCTTCTTCACTCTTATGCCAATCCTTCCCACGAAAAAAAGATAAAAGATGCTCTGCGGGATTCTGGCCTTCCCATCTCCCTTTCCTCGGAGATCCTCCCTGAGTTTCGGGAGTTTGAGCGGACCTCGACCACCCTGGTAAACGCCTATCTGGCCCCCATTATGGCTTCTTATGTAGGAAGGCTTCAGCAATCTCTCCCTAAAACCAGACTTTTCCTCATGCAATCAAGCGGAGGGTTAATGCCTGCGGAAGCCGTGGGGCGTCGGGCTGCTGCCACCCTTCTTTCCGGCCCCGCGGCAGGAGTTTATGGGGCCTTTGCCCTGGCACGCCTTCTGGGAAGGGAACGAATAATTACCTTTGACATGGGAGGCACCTCCACCGACGTTTCCCTCTGTGATGGTGCTCCCACTTTTACCAGGAGTTACCAGCTTGAGGGCTATCCCATCCACCTCAAGATGATCGACATCCATACCATTGGTGCTGGAGGCGGTTCCGTTATCTCCTTTGATCGGGGAGGTGCTCTTAAGGTTGGCCCCCAAAGTGCCGGTGCTGAACCCGGACCGGCCTGTTACGGAAGAGGAGGGCTCAATCCTACTGTTACCGATGCCAATCTCGTCCTTGGCCGCCTGGTGTCAGAATTTTTCCTTGGCGGCCGTCTTCCTTTAAAAAGAGAGCTGGCTTTTAAGGCCTTTGCCCGCCTGGCAGAAAAATATAGCTTCTCCGTAGAGGAGCTGGCTCTGGGAGCCATTGCCATCGTCAATACCAATATGGAGCAGGCCATCAAAAAAGTTTCGGTAGAAAGAGGCCTTGATCCTGCGGATTTTACCCTGGTGTGTTTCGGAGGGGCCGGAGGGCTTCATGCCACTTCGCTTGCAGAAAGATTGCGCCTTCGGGAAGTTTTGATCCCCCGTTTTTCCGGGGTCCTTTCGGCTCTGGGTCTTCTCCTTGCTCGTCCCTCTTTTGATTTCTCTCAGGCCGTTTTCCTAAAAGGTGATAAGGTCGCCTTCGAGTATTTGCTTCCCCTTCTTGAAGACCTGGCAGAAAAGGCCCTTAAGAATCTGGCCCGCTACGGTTACCGCCGGGAAGAACTGCGGGCGGAAGCCGAAATAGACCTCCGCTATCAGGGACAGTCTTACGAACTCACCATCCCCTTCACTTTCGATTTTAAAAAGACCTTTCATGCCCTCCACCAGAGACTTTACGGTTACAGCCTTCCCCTCTCTCCCCTTGAAGTAACTGCGGTGAGGATAAATCTTGCTGCCGATCCCCCTTGCTTTGCTCTTCCTAAAGTATCTGGGAAGAAAATAGAAGTGATTTCTCATCAGGATGTCCTTCTGGGAGACGGAAAAAAGGCCAGAGTACCGGTTTATCGCTGGGAAGATTTACCCGCAGGGGCAAATTTCAAGGGGCCAGTTCTCCTGGTGGGGAAATACGCCACGGTCTGGGTTGAACCCGGCTGGCAGGCCACCCTTGACGATTACGGCAACATCTGGCTTCAAGCCTAAAAGCTCCCTGATGTCAATTAGCGAGTGGAAGGAGCTCCTAAATATTATATCAAGTATATCAAGAGACTTTCGCAAAATGGCTAAGAGTAGTGTTGCAAGTACAACTAAAGGGATCCGTTCCTATTTTTTCGGAACGAAAAATAGGAACGGATCCTTGACGGGCCTTAAGAAAAGATGTTTTGCAAAGGTACTCGATTTTGGATAGCACTACGGGTTCAGGGATTGGCTACAGGACAGCCAGGTGATAAAACATCAAAAGAATTTTTTGAAAAAGAAGACCTTTTGAATCATTCTTTTAAATTTTTCTTTTTGAGGAATGAATTTTTGGGGCTCTCCAAAATCATAACTCTCTTCAGGCCAGGAATAAAAAGGCTCCTTTTCAAACCACAAGTAACTGAAGCCTGATTGTAATATGATTGCAAGAGGCCGTGTATAATACCAGGTTACAAATGAATAAAGCCTTTTTAGGGAAGTATTATAGAAAAACTCTGCTTTTTCTCTAAAAATCTTTCTTTCTTTTTCATTATTGCTAAAATAAGCGGCCAGATTAAAGACTTCGGCCTTCCTGATCTCCTGTGCCGCCCAGGTCTCGGTGGGATATTCCAGAAGTTCGGGCTTATCCAGGTAAAAATATTCGTTCTTGACCATCCACCGGGCATAATGAAGGAGAGATTCCCGGGCATAAGCAAACATAAAATCAAAATCTTTTTGTTCAGCTTTAAGCAACAAATATTTACCCAGGACCTGGAGAAAAACCGTATAAGACCACCTTTCTTCCGGGTAGCGAAGGCCTAAGGCCTCCTGATCGTCTGCAGGATGGATGCACCGCCGGATAAATTCTTCCGCTTTGCTCAAATAGAGCCCCTTCCGGGTAAGCAAAAAGGCGTCAAGAAGGCAATTTATGGAATTGGCTGCTCCACGCCCTGGTCCGTGATAGCAGGGATCTCTGGTCTGGGTAGCAAGGCCGCTTGGGGTCTTATCAAACCAGGCCAAAAAGGGATAAGGACCATCCATCTCTATAACGTGTTCGGCAAAGTTTATCACCGCTTCACGAGAGCGCTCG
>JALSPN010000031.1 GCA_026985945.1 Thermodesulfobacteriales bacterium | reverse complement strand
CGCGAACTTATTAGCGAACTCCAAAAAAGTGTCCAGTAGTATGGCCTGTTTAAGGACCGTTTGGGTAGCTTCCCCCTGTTTATCCGGCGGATAGCCCGTACTTACGAAGAAGGCGTTTTACCATGACGCGGAGTTTGGCCCGGGCACTTTCGCGCACGGTCCAGTCTATGGTCACGTTTTGGCGTACGGTCTTCACAAGTTCACGGGCAAGTTCACGCAGGGTTTCGTCTCCCAATACCTTTACGGCGCTATCGTTGGCCGCAAGCGCTTCGTAGAAGGCAAGCTCTTCTTCGGAAAGTTCTAGTTTTTCCCCTCGCCTGTGGGCCTCGCGGCTCCAGCCATGCTCGATGGTCTGCTGGATGTACCATATACGCTCAGCAGGATTGACTTTTTCGAGAAGCACTACATTATGTCCCCATGGAATAGAAGCCACTATTTCTGGCCCCACCTTCCTGCAATTCTCGCACAACTTGTGCGAGATTTCGATCTCCAAATTCTCGTGCGGCTTGTGCGAGGTTTTTAATATCCTCTGTATAGGTCAGATAAAAGCGCCTCATTCTCCAAATGTTACTTGGAGAAAAAAACCCTTTATCCCTGGAAAAGACTTTTGGATGTCTTTAGCCAAATATTCAATAATCCCCACTCCCCATTATTGTTCTTATAACCGCACAATTTCTTTTCCAAAGTCCCAATAAAACGGATAAGTTCCTGATTAGCTGCTAGAGCAGCTTTTATCTGGGATCTTCGAATACGTTCCTTAAGCATAATTATTGGGAAGCACGAATTTTTCAGACTCTTAAACTTTAGTTTACCATAAAACCCAAGCTCCCTTAAATTACGTTTAATGGCTTCCTCAAGTTTTGCGCCTTTGGCAAATTGGGCCTCAGGCTCCGCCACCAGGCGCTTCATCTTCTCTTCAAAAACTTCATCGTCCTCTTCCTGAATCTCTACGCCAACATAGCGGCCCGGGGGTGCTGTAAAAAAGCTGTGGTTGAAGAGCCACAATGCAGTCCACCAGATCGGCTTCGATAATCTTTTTGCGGATTTCGCCTTCTCCTCCCTGATTGGAAGAAAGCGACCCGTTGGCCAGAACAAAGCCGGCAATGCCTACCGGGGAAAGATGGTGAATGATATGCTGCACCCAGGCAAAGTTGGCGTTGTTGGCCGGAGGAACCCCGAATTTCCAGCGCACATCGTCTTTTAACGCTTCCTGTCCTCAGTCTTTTTGATTAAAGGGCGGATTGGCAAGGATGAAGTCGGCTTTAAGAGTGGGGTGTAAGTCGTTATGGAAGGTATCCGCTGCATGGGAACCGAGGTTGGCCTCTATGCCCCGAATGGCAAGGTTCATCTTGGCCAGGCGCCAGGTGGTCGGATTTGACTCCTGGCCATAAATGGATATGTCTCCAATGCGCCCGCCGTGAGCCTTGATAAATTCTTCGCTCTGGACAAACATACCTCTTGAACCACAACACGGGTCATATACCCGGCCCTGATAAGGTTCAATCATTTCCACGAGGAGACGAACAATGCATCGCGGAGTATAAAACTCGCCACCCTTGCGGCCCTCGGCGCTGGCAAACTAGCCAAGGAAATATTCGTAAACCCGGCCTAAAATATCCTTGGATTGGTTCTCACGACCTCCGAGGCCGATGGTGCTGATCAAATCAACGAGCTCTTTGTATATTTCTTTTTCCGGCTCCTTTATGACCCACCCAAAATCAGGCGTGAGTAGTAGAGCTATACCTTCCTTTGATCAGAACTTCTAATTACTTGGAAATCTCCAGAAAATTTGAACTACAGGCGAATTTGGGCGTAGCTTTGGCATCGAGAGGGGTAAAGATGAACCAGAAGCGGGTATACCGGAAGAATGGCTTAGCGCCCTTGAGCAAGGCCTAAACAAGAAGTTTTCTGAGGGTGTAAGGGGAGACTAGTTGAGCTTAAGGTTGGGGAGAGTTTTTTGCGGCTTAGGCGGAAGCTTGGGCGGATTTGCGTAGTGGAGCTTGAGTACAGGAGAGAAACCCAAAAGTAGAAGATCTACAGGTGGACGGAAATAGAGCCCCGGGTCAGGGGGATTTTCAAGAAGTTAGGGATAACCTAACCGAATTTTGGACTTTTAAAGAAAAAGGCGAATTTGACGAAATAGATAGAAAAAATGAGGAGGAGTCTCATGGGTGGTTTCAAGACCATAAAGGGTAAAATCCTGGGGATTATGCTGGTGATGTTTGTCATCAGTGCGCTCAATTGCGGAGTGGTTTTCTGGTTTTTGCAAAAGAATGCCAAAGATGCCAAGATCGTTAACATCGCCGGGCGCCAGAGAATGTTGAGCCAAAAGATCACCAAACAGATCCTCCAGAAGGATTTTGAAGGCGCCTTACAGAGTGCCGCTTTGTTTGAAAAGAGTCTCAGGATCCTCAAAGCAGGGGATCTGGAACACGGTATTAAGCCCGCTAAAGATCCGGAAATCCTGGCGGAGTGGGAAAGGCTCAATGATCTCTGGCAGAAATTTAAACTTCACCTCCAGAAAATAACCAGCGACTCCGGAGGGGAGGAAGATCTTAATTATCTTCTGGAACACAACATCGAACTCCTTTCACAGGCCAATGTCCTTACCAAAAAATTTGAAGAAAAGGCAGTGCATGAGCTTCACAAACTCAAGTCCATCCAGGTTGGGATCTTTGCCTTCACGCTTCTCGTTCTTTTTGCCATCTGGTGGATTTCGCAGCAAAAGATCATCCGCCCCGTGGAGATGGCCGTAAGCCTGGTTTCTAAAGTGGCAGAGGGGGACTTTACGGTCCGTTTCCCCAAAACCGGAGAAGACGAGATCGGAAAACTCTTGAAGGCCTTTGAGGGTATGGTTTCCCACTTGCGCGAAACCATTGGAGGCGTAGTGGAGACCTCTCATAAGGTTTACGATTCTTCGCAGGAAATTTACCGGGCCGGAGACGAAGTCGCCCACACGGCCGAGCGTCTGGCCCGCGAGGGAGAGGAGGTAAAAGAGGCCGAAGAGACCATCAGTAACAACATCAGATCCGTTTCAGCCGCCTCAGAGCAGATGGTGGAAGCCATTACCGAGATCTCTCGCAATACTTCTGAGGCTGCCAAGGTAGCCAACGACGCGGTGGTAAAGGCCCAGGAAACCAACGAAATCGTAAACAAGCTGAGTATCTCTTCTGAAGAAGTGGGAGAAGTTATTAATCTCATCCAGAGCATTGCCGAACAGACCAACCTCCTGGCCTTAAACGCTACCATTGAGGCTGCTCGTGCCGGGGAAGCGGGCAAGGGCTTTGCCGTGGTTGCCAACGAGGTTAAAGAACTTTCCCGCCAGACCACGGCGGCCACCGAAAAAATCGCCCGCAAGATCCAGGCCATTCAGAGTGATGCCCGGGCTTCGGTTTCCGCTATCGAAGAGATTACAGAAATTATCAGCCGTATAAACGACATCTCAAATCTCATTGCCAGCGCGGTGGAAGAGCAAACCGCCATGATGGGGGAGATTAGCCAGGCTGCCAACATGGCTACCGAAAGCTCTGAACAAATCAAGGAAAAAGTAGATCGGATGACGGAGGCCATCCAGGAGACGGCTGCCAAAGGCGAAAGGAGCCGTGAACTCTCCGAGGAAATGACCCGCCTTGCTACCCGTCTTAAAGAACTGGCTGCCCAGTTCCGCTGTTAGATAAGCTTAAAAGGCCCTGCTAAAACAGGGCCTTTTAAAGACCAAGTTTTTTCTTAAGATAGAAAATTTTGAGACGTTGAAGGGGATGGCGATTCCCCTTTTTTAAAAATCCTTCTCGTATCTCGCGGAGGTAAAGGTCAAAGAGAAAATAATGAGGAACTGGTTTAAGACCGGGGCGCTTTAAAATGAGGCGCACCGCCTCCATGCTAGCCAAAGCGCTGCACAAATAACAGGTTATTACCGAAGCCGGCCCCTGCCCCTTTTTAAGATCTATGCTTTTTAAGTCTAGATACTTCAAAAATATGGGTTTGGGAGCCAGCCCTAGGGCGAAGCGGATGGCCTGTTCTGTCAGAGACATATCATCTTTAATATCAAAATATTCAGAAAAGGAAGGGCTTTTCTGGGGGTCAAAAACGAGTAATACGGCACTGAAGGCCAGAGGCCCGGCGGTAATGACCGGGATGTTCATTTCTTTGGCGGTGTCATAAAGGAGTTTGCGGGCCTTAAGGGCAAAAAATTCTATGCCATCAACTACTACATCTGCTTCTGCAAGAAAGGCCCGGGCATTTTCAGGCGTTATTCCCTCTTTGTAAAACTCTATTTCCACAAAGGGATTGATTTTGAAAACTTCTTCGAGCATCACTTCCCCTTTGGGGCGTCCCAAAGTATCTACCCGGGCCCCATATTGGCGACTGATATTGCGGGGTTCAAAGGTGTCAAACTCGGCCAATTTGAAACGCCCCACTCCGCTACGGGCCAGACACACAAGATGTGTGCCCCCTACTCCTCCAAGCCCTGGGATGGCTACTGTTGCCTGACGCAGCCGTTCCTGCTCTTCAGGAGTAAAAAGCCCCTGCAGGGGGGCAAAGACCTCCCGCCAGAAACTATTAGCGTCGTTGATACCGTAAACGCGTAACCGTTTGCCAAAAAGACCCCTTTTTATTAGAGACCACATAAAAAACCCCTTTTTAAATCTTTTTATCGGTATTTGGGGAAACATTCTCTGAAAATAACCTAAATTCCCGGTTATGACCGCCCCCGGGTTTGTCTCAAATTCCCGGTTAATCCTCCTGAACCGCCCCGGGTTTTCTGTAAGCTCTATTTTGTGAGTCCCTCTACCATAGAAAATCCCTCATCCCGATAATATTGCTCCTCAAATTCCGCCGGCGGTATGTAACCAATGAGGTTCCCCTAATTTCCGGATAAGGTGTGTAATTATTGATAAAGACGATATTGCATCTCTAGAAACCAAAAAAAACAGCTGGACAAAAATTCCGAGAAAGACTCTTCCTGGCTTCTCTTAACTCTTAACTGGAATTTTTAAGCAATAAAAAGCTTCTTTCCCATCAA
>JALSPN010000030.1 GCA_026985945.1 Thermodesulfobacteriales bacterium | reverse complement strand
TTTCTTTAAGATTGGGACATTTGTGGGGCTCATGCCACCTCAGCCCGCAGAGAAGACAGGGTTTAAAAGGCCCAAGGAGAAGAAAATCCCGAAAAGTGAAAAGGCCATCTGGCTGGTAGCTCTCGGCCAAGAAGAGTTCAAAGACTTCTCCCCAGGGAAGAAGAATGACATCGGGGTAGATTTTTTTGATCTCGTTGGCTTCTTTGGGGGAGAGATAGACCTTGCCCGGTCGAAAAGGGACTTTTTTACCCCTGGGAGCTAAAGAAAAGGGAAGAGGGATTCCTTTAATCCAGATCTTCTTAAGGTTTCCCAGAATTTCGTTTAAAAGAAAGATTTTTTTCTCTGAAAGGAGGACCCGGTTTTCTCGCACTTCAAAGTAGCTTTTGAGGCGACTTTTGACCCGCCTTTCAAACTCTTTTTGATTTTCCGTGGAAAACGCCTCAATTATTTGTGGAAAAAAGTAGATCTCAAGTTCCATGTCTTTTTAAATTCGACCGCTTAGAGGAAAAGTTTAAGCCTCGGCAAAGGCCTTCCAGAGAAATCCCAGGACTCCCAGGGTAATGGCAGCATCAGCCAGGTTGAAGGCAGGCCAGTGGTAAGGCCCCAGGTGGAAGTCCAGAAAGTCAAAGACCCTCCCATAGAGGAGACGATCAATCAGATTTCCGAGAGCGCCGCCGGCAATGAGCCCGGAGAAAAATTGAGAGATTCTCTTCTGGCGGCGGGAATACCAGAACAGCCCCCCCGCTGCCAGAAGATTGGCTACCACGACAAAATAACGGAGCCTCGAGCCATCTTCGGCAAAAAGACCAAAGGCCACTCCCGGGTTCCAGAGATAAATAAGATTAAAAAACCCCGGGATGATTTCCCTTATCTCTGCCGGGGAAAGATATCCCCTCAGCAGAATTTTGCTGAGCTGGTCAAGCCCCAGGACCGTTGCCAGAGTCAAAAGGAAAACGGGATTGCCGAAACCTTTTATCCTCCTTTTAGCACCTGATAACATCTCTCACAGATCTCAGGATAATCTTCTTTTGTTCCCACGGTAGGGCTCCATTTCCAGCAGCGTTCGCACTTCTTCCCCGGAGCTCTCCGCACCAGAACCTCAAAGCCCGGAATTTCTTCGCTCTTGAAAAAGACCTCTCCTTCTTCAGGCGAAATCTGCCCTTCAACCTTAAGGTCTGAAACGATGGCTAGATAGGTAAGGAGCCCCTGGTTTTCTCTGAGAAAGCTTTGAAGTTCTTCGTCCCTGGTAGAAAGGACCAGGGCCGCTTCCAGCGAATTTCCGATGATTTTGGCCTCCTGACGTGCAATTTCCAGGGCCTTTGTTATTTCTGAACGCAGCTCAAAGAGCCTTTCCCATTTTTGCTGGAAAGCTTCTTCCACCTCCGGCAGGGGTGGTTTCGGAAAATCCATCAGGTGAACACTTTCGGCCTTCCCTTCCCCCGGCAAATAATGCCAGATTTCTTCCGCGGTAAAGGAAAGGATAGGTGCCATGAGAAGAGTCAGGGAATAAAGGGCGTGGTAAAGCACCGTCTGGGCGGCTCGACGGGCGAAAGATTCCGGCCTTTCGCAATAAAGGGTGTCACGGCTGACATCTATAAAGATGGCTGAGAGATCCACGGCACAAAATTGGTGAATTCCATGGGTTACCAGGTGGAAATCGTAGTTTTCATAGGCCTTAAGGCAGCGGGATATGAGCTGTGAGAGACGAAAGAGGAGATAGCGCTCAAATTCCGGCAAATCTTCAACCGGGATCAGGTCTTCTTCCGGGCTGAAATCGTAGAGATTCCCCAGCATGAAGCGACAGGTATTGCGGATCTTGCGATACGCCTCCGTAAGGCGCGAAAGAATTTCATCAGAGAGGCGAATGTCATCCCGGTAATCCTCTGCCGCCACCCAGAGGCGTAAAATTTCGGCTCCATAGCGTTTGATAATCTTTTCAGGAGGGATCACGTTACCAAGGGATTTGGACATTTTGCGACCTTTGCCATCCACCACGAAACCGTGGGTGAGGACGGCTTCGTAAGGAGCACGCCCCCTGGTGCCCACCGCACACAGCAGAGAGCTTTGAAACCAGCCCCGATGTTGATCAGAGCCTTCCAGATAAAGTTCGGCAGGAAATTTTAACTCCGAACGCCTTTCAAGCACCGCCGCAAAAGAGACTCCGGAATCAAACCAGACATCCAGGATATCTTCTTCCTTGCGGAAGTTCTGCCCCCCGCAACGAGGGCAGGTGGTCCCTTCTGGCAGGAGTTCTGAAACCTCCCTTTCGAACCAGATATCAGCCCCGTGTTTCTCAAAAAGCTCAAGCACCTTTTCGTAAAGGCGCCCTTCTT
Organism: Thermodesulfobacteriales bacterium; assembly: GCA_026985945.1. Taxonomy (GTDB): domain Bacteria; phylum Desulfobacterota; class Thermodesulfobacteria; order Thermodesulfobacteriales; family Thermodesulfatatoraceae; genus Thermodesulfatator. The sequence goes on along the minus strand of JALSPN010000030.1, from coordinate 16,722 downwards.
TAAGGATTTCTCCGCAATCCTGACAGGTAAAGACGGTAATGGGAACCCCCCAGGCTCGCTGGCGGGAAAGGCACCAATCCGGACGTCTTTCTACCATGCCTCGGATGCGGTCTTTTCCCCAGCGAGGGATCCAGCGGACTTTATCGATCCATTCCAGGGCCTTCTTGCGCAAGTCGTGGGCCTCCATGGAGATAAACCACTGCTCTGTGGCCCTAAAGATGACGGGTTTTTTACACCGCCAGCAATGGGGATAGCTGTGTTCGATTTCAGAAACGAAAAGTAAACGCCCCTTTTCTTTGAGAAGAGAGATGATTTTGGGGTTGGCCTTATAGATATTTTCTCCCCCTATTTCGGGAAGGTCTTTTTCAAAACGGCCTTCGGCATCCACCGGGGAATACACCTCAAGCCCATAACGCAGGCCGGTCTCGTAGTCCTCCTCACCGTGGCCTGGAGCAATATGCACACAACCTGTTCCGGCCTCAAGGGTCACGTAATCGGCCAGGACGATTAAGGAATCGCGCTTGAGGAAGGGATGTGCCGCGTGTTTGCCTTCAAGCTCCGGGCCTTTAAGGCGGCAGAGAATGGACGGAACCTTCTCAAGCCCCAGCTCAGCCACAAGAGAAGAAAGACGACCTTCAGCCAGGAGAAAGGCCTCCCCTTCAAGTTCTACCACCACGTAATCAAAATCCGGGTGAAGGGCTACGGCCAGGTTGGCCGGCAGGGTCCAGGGCGTGGTGGTCCAGATCAGGATGGAGACCGGATATTTCCGGGCTTCTTCAGGGAGCACCGCCAGGGCATCTTCCTTGAGGGGGAATTTTACGTAAATGGAGGGGGAACGATGCTTTTCGTATTCCACCTCGGCTTCAGCCAGGGCCGTTACGCAATGAATACACCAGTAGACAGGTTTTTTGCGCCGGTAAACATCGCCCTTGCTCAAAAAGCGCACAAATTCCCGGGCAATAGTGGCCTCGTAATCATAGCTCATGGTCAGGTAGGGATGCTCCCAGTCTCCGATTACCCCTAAGCGTTTAAACTCTTCTCGCTGAATTTCTATCCAGCATTTGGCATATTCGCGACAGTGTTTTCGGACGGTAAGCTTTGGAAGTTCGCCCCGTTTGACCTTAAGCTCCTTTTCCACGTTGAGCTCGATGGGTAATCCGTGACAATCCCAGCCAGGCACGTAAGGACAGTTGTAACCAGCCATGCGGCGGCTTTTGATAATGAAATCCTTAAGGACCTTATTGAGGGCGGTCCCCATGTGGATATGGCCGTTGGCATAAGGGGGGCCATCATGGAGGATAAATAAAGGAGCATTTTGGCGATATACCAGCATTTTCTGGTAAAGATCAATTTCTTCCCAGTATTTCAGGAATTCCGGCTCCCTTTTGGCCAGATTAGCCTTCATGGGAAATGCCGTTTGAGGAAGATTTAGGGTTTCCTTCCAGTCCGCCTTCTCCGCCATGGCTCACCTCTTGAGAGAAAGTTTTCTACGCAAGGAATACTAGAAGCCTTAAGCCCGGGTGGCAAGTTCAGAAAGCCATTTTGAAAGGTATTGGGCCAGTTGTTCTCGGTTAATTGGCTTGGTGATGAATCCGTCAAAGCCGGCTTGCTGGGCCTCAAGTTCTATTTCTTCCACCACGTGGGCCGTAAGGGCAAGGATGGGCCGGGAAAAGCCTTCTTTTCTCAATCTGCGGGCTACTTCCAGGCCATCGATTCCCGGCATGCGGATGTCCAGAAGAAGGAGATCAAAATGATTTTGACGGGCCAGTTTGAGGGCCTCGTAACCATCGCCGACTACCGTAACTTCAAGCCCCAGTTTTTCAAGTATCTTGCGAAAATAGAACTGATTGACGGGATTGTCTTCTGCCAGAAGCACCCTGCCGGAGAGCCTTTCAGGGGCAGGGGCTCTTTCTTTTACCGGAAGTCTCCAGACCTTAAGGGGAAGCTCCAGCACGAAGGTGCTGCCCCTTCCAGGGCCCTGGCTTTCGGCCCAGAGCTTCCCTCCCAGGAGCCTGGCAAGTCTTTTTGAGATGGCAAGCCCCAGACCCGTGCCAGAATAAAATTTTTCAAGCTCTTCTTCAAGCCGTTCGAAAGGCAGGAAGATCTTTTCTAAATTTTCCGGGGTGATACCACGGCCGGTGTCTTTAACCAGGATCTTACAGGAAAAAAATTTTTCTCCCTTCTGGCGCAGACGGGCCTCAAGAGAGATTTTCCCCTTTTCCGTAAATTTGACGGCATTACTCAAAAGATTGATGACAATCTGTTTGATCTTGGCCTGATCTCCCAGAAAGAGCGGGAGTCCCTCAGGGACTTTTAATTCCCAGGAAAGTTCTTTTCTTTCCATTTCAGGCACAAAGAGTCTTAAACATTCCTCAAGCAGGTTTTTGAGCTCAAAGACCTCTTCTTTCAGAGAGACGGCCCCTTCCTCCAGCCTGGCAAAATCAAGGGTTTCGTTCAAAAGTTCCTGAAGATTTTCAAGCGATTTCTCAAGGTAGAAAAGATGCTTTCTTTGTTCGGTATCAAGTGGGGTGTCTTTAAGGAGATCTACCATCCCTAAGGCAGCGGTGATAGGGGTGCGTATTTCGTGAGAAACATTGGCCAAAAATCTGGTCTTGGCCTGGCTGGCGGCTTCCGCCCGCTGAGCCTCAATCCGCCACTGATCAAGCGTATTTTGTAAGGCGTGCTGCGAAGCGTTGATCCGCTCTACCAGTTCGTTGAAGGCTCCTACCAAATTCTGAATTTCCTCCGGGGCCAAAAGCCTGGGAAAAGGTGAAAGGCCCCCTTCCTGAGATTCTTTGAGCCTTTTAATATGAGTGGCAAGATCCAGAATCGGCATGGTCACAAAGTGGTAATAAAGATAAAGGATGCCGCAAAGAAGGCTTGAGAGCAAAAAGCCGATGAGCAAAAAGTTGAAAAGGGCTTTCTGGATAATTTTTTGGTGAAGGCTATCATCTACGGCCACTTCCAGGTAACCAATGGTTTCCTGACCATCCTTCAGAGGAAAACGTATGATTTTCCCCGTAAGGTGTCCCTTCTCCACTGTAAGGATCTTTCTTTTGGGAAAAGACTTTTTCCCCAAAAGGAGATCAAATTGCCTGATGTCTTCAAAGATGGCAGGTTCCTGCCAGCTAACTCTGACTCCGTTTATAAAGCCAAATTGAAGGAGATCATCCAGGATACGAGAAATTTCCTTCTGGACTTTAAGTTTCAAATGGGGCTTTAGCACTTCAGCGGTATGTTTGATAAGGAGACGAAGAGTTTCTTCCCTTTCCCGCAAAAGTTCCTGTTTCAACATGTAAGTGCCCCATAAGGTAGCGCCGAAGGAAATAAGTAAGGAGAAGGCAATAGCGATCAGAAAGAGGACTTTGATCTGAAAAAGACGGAATTTCTTCGGAAAGATCATCTTTCAGGCGCAATAAAACAGAATTTTTCTGTTACTTCCGGTGGAAAGTTTAAATTCAATTTTTGCCAGACTTTTTGGTTAACGACAATGGAGGCCTTTCGACGGTTGAGGTCTAAAGACATGGCCAGCCCGAGTTCCAGAAATTCTGGAAGATGGGAAATGGTAAGAATTTTTTTGGCGGTGGCAGATTTAAGGATTTCTTTCAATTTGGGCACCGGGCCAGCTATATAAAAAATATCAAAATTCTCTTCTGAGAGGAGTTTGAGGGCTTCATCAGGAGTTTGAACAAAAAAAGCCTCAAATTCTCGATTTTTCCTGAAAAAATCCCTTACCGCTTCGTTTACGATATTTTGATCCTGGAAGGCCGTTTTGCTTCGGGGCGTAAGAACCAGGATCTTTACAGGAAGATGTTCGCGGTAGTTCTTCTCCAATCTTACGAGACGGGAGAGAAGGGCCAGGGTGAGGCGGGCCTTTTCGGATTCAATGGTAACCAGAGTGCGGGCCAGAAGGAGTGAAGTTAAGCAAAGTAAAAATAAAATACTTCCTGCAAGGACCCTTCTGGCCACCTTTTGCCCCTAAAACCGAACCCGAAGCCCAATTTCAAGATAACGACCGTTTTCCTGGTAATCGTCTTTAACCCCTCCCAGAGATGAAGGATAACGAATATCGTCTTCAAAAAGATTGGTTATTCCCAGCCAGGTGCTGATTCTGGGGGTGATCTCGTAGATGAGCTTCAGATTGACATTGGTGTAGCCATGAAGTTTGCCTCGCGGATCAGGGATAAAGATATCGGTTCCGCGAAGGGGGTTGAATTTTTCTCGCCAGCGGGGACCCACATAATTCCATCCCAGGTTGATTTCAAGAGGTATTCCGCCGAAGGTGTAAGAGATGATACCCCCTGCCAGCAGGTTTGCCACGTAGGGGCGGGGCTCGTCGTATTCGTTTTCTCCCCACTGATAACTTCCGTAAAGATAAATATCCCAGTGGATACCCCGGTAATGGTAAGAGATTTCCCCCCCAAAAACGTCTTCGTCTCCTCCCTGTTGATAGATCCAGCCTCCGATACCCACGGGATTACGTCTGCCGAGCACATCTTTAAGCCACATTCTAAAAAAACTCAGACTCAGACGATGTCGGGGACGGGGTTTCCAGATAAAGGCTGCCTCTACGGAATCAAGTTTTTCCGGGTCAAGATCGGGATTCCCACCCACGAGGGGATAATGGTTATCGTAGAGGGCATCAAGATCTGGAATACGAAATCCGTGACCATAAATGATTTTGGAGACTAATCTGGGGCTGAAGCGGTGGATCCAGACCAGCCGCGGGCTTAGCTGGCCATGAAAGCCGTTGTATTTATCATAGCGGAGGCCAAGATTGAGTTCATCTTGAGGGGTAATTTCCCATTCGTCCTGAAAATAGACTGCCCACATCCTTTCAGTTTTAGGGGGCCAGGGATCGTGCTGCCTTTCCAGAGCGGGGAGAGGCCTGAAATCCGGGAGCGAACGGTTGGCCAAGAGCTGGGCTGAACGAATAGAATTTTCGAGAAACTCTATTCCCAAACGAAAAAAGTGTTCTCCCTGGTCTCTTTCCATTCTGAAACCATAGACCAGTTCCCGGAGGCGGCCTTTTTCACTGGCAATTGTCGGGGCGTCATAGGGATCAGGGTGGCGCCGGAGAAACCTTTTTACCGGTGGAATTTCTTGCGACGCTGGGTGGAAGACGTAAAAAGTGCCATAATCTAGAATGTTCTGACGCCAGTTAAAATAGAAATGTCCCTTGGTGCGGGAAGACAATTTGAGATCATAGGTAATTTGCCCGCCGGTTTGTTTGTAACTGTTTTCTGGGTCGCTCGTGCGGGCCAGGCGATCTGAAACTTCATAATAATGAGAAAGCGAGATATAGAAACGAAAAAGTTTCAGTCCTAGATCCTTCCACCGAAGGCGAAATTCCTGCCAGTTGGTGTCGTGGTGGGTATCAACGGTGCCGGGGATACCGGCGGCATCTTTTACGTGAAAATGGTCTCCATTAGTAGTGCTGGCCCCAAGGCTGAACTGAAAATCCCAGTCATCTTTTAAAAAACCTCCGGAGACAAAGCCACGGCTGGTGTCAAAGTGTCCGAAAGCTCCTCCCATCTCTCCGCTATTTTCCCAGCGTCTGGGCACCAGATTTATGACCCCGCCTACGGCGTAAGAACCATAGACCGCCGAGGAAGGCCCACGAGAAATTTCAATCCGTTCCAGAATGTCAACAGGAAGCGCTCCTACAAAACTTAGGGCTCTTCTTAGGAGGAGATGGTTTAGGGGCTGTCCATCCCAAAGGATTAGTACCCGGCGGTCGGAATAGTTGCCCCGGATGATGAGGTGATAAGTTCCGTTGTTTTCGCGGATGACTTCAAGCCCCGGGACAAAGCGCAGCAGTTCAGCGATGGTGGTGGCCCCGGTGCGCTCAATCATCTGGCGATCAAAGATGGTAAAAGAGGAAGGAATATAGTCTATATTGAGGCCACTAAAGGTGGCAATCTCCGTGGCCCGGGTAAGAAAGCTTTCTAAGGAACCTTCCTTTTCAAAACCATGCCCCAAAACAGAATCCGGCTTCCCCAAAAGGAGGAAGAATCCCAGCAGAAGCAGTATCCTCAAGGAAAGCTCCTAACCAAGCTTTGTTAAGGCCTCACTTATCCGTAAAACCCCCTTTTCAATCTCCTCATCGGCATTGGCAAAAGAAATCCTGAGGCAGTTATCGTCTCCAAAGGCTATCCCTGGCACGGTGGCCACCCGGGCCTCTTCCAGCAGATAATCACACATGCCAAGGGAATTTTCGACTACATTACCCGCAGGCGTTCTTTTTCCGTAATAGGCCGAAAAATCCACGAAGGCGTAGAAAGTTCCCTGCGGTTTAGGAAGCTCAAGGCCGGGTATTTTAAGGATCTTTTCATACAATAATTCGGCTCGCCGCTTGAAGACCTCTCGCATTTCAGCGACACAATCTTGGGGGCCTTTGAGAGCCTCAAGGGCCGCCACCTGGGCGATGGAATTAGCATTTGAAGTGCTTTGCCCCTGAAGGCGGGAGACGGCGGCAATGATCTCTTTGGGCCCTACCGCCCAGCCGATACGCCAGCCTGTCATGGCGTAAGTCTTGGAAACCCCGTTTACCATAACCGTCTGTTCTTTTAGATCCGGGGCCACGGTAAGGATATTTTCAGGCCCCCTGCCATCAAAACGGAGTTTGTCGTAAATATCATCAGAAATGATAAAAAGGCTCTTTTTGCGGCAGATTTCAGCAAGCCCTTTTAGGAAATCCCGGCTATAAATCTGCCCCGTGGGGTTTGAGGGGCTGTTAAGGATAATCCCTTTGGTGCGCGGCGAGAGGGCCTTCTCTACCTCTTCAAGAGGGGGTTCAAAATGATTTTCTTTGCTGGAAGGGATGATGACCGGTTTGGCCCCGGTAAGCTCTATCATGGGAGGATAAGATACCCAGTATGGGGCCAGAATGAACACCTCGTCTCCGGCCTCAAAAAGGGCCTGAGCCAGATTAAAAAGGGCCTGCTTGGCCCCGCAACTTATCACCACCTCTTCAGGTGTGTATGTGAGTCCGTAGTCATTTTTGATCTGAGCGGCCACTGCTTCTCTAAGCTCCGGGATGCCGGCCACCGGGGTGTAACGGGTAAAACCCTTGCGGATAGCCCTGATCCCGGCTTCCTTAATATGTTCCGGGGTATCGAAATCGGGCTCCCCGGCAGAAAGGTTAATAATATCTATTCCTTTGGCCTTTAAGGCTTTGGCCTTGGCATTGATGGCCAGGGTGGCGGAAGGTTTAAGTTGCCTCACTCTGGTTGCCAGTTTTTCCTTCACGGCCGGGCCTCCTTTTTTCGTAAATTACTTTCTTGAGAAAAAGTCCCTGGGGAGGAGCCGGAGGTGGAGCCAGGCTCCGATCTTTGGCTTCAAAAATCCGGGCCAGTTCTTCCGGGCTCAGCCGACCCAACCCCACTTCCACCAGAGCCCCCACAATGTTTCTTACCATATAGCGCAAAAAACCCCGAGCAGAAATCTCAAACCGAATCATGCTGGCAATTCCGACCGCACGTTTCAATTCGGCCCGGAAGACGGTCCGCACCGTGGTCTTGATGTCACTTCCCACCTTGCGAAAGCTGGCAAAATCTTTCTGCCCCACAAAAAGAGGCAGACAGGCCTTCATGGCCTCAAGATCAAGCTTTTGGGGAACCCACCAGGAATAAAGCCGCCAGATGGGATTGCGAACAGGGTGATTGTAAATCTGATAAAAGTAGGTCTTGTAACGGGCATCATACTGGGCGTTAAATTTGATGGGGACTTCTTCAATCTTTACGATGGCTATGTCTTTGGGAAGAAGGGCATTTAAAGCCCGGTGAAGGTCTGGAAGGGCCATTTTGCTGGTGGTCAAAAAATTGGCCACCTGGCCCAGGGCGTGAACGCCGGCATCAGTCCTGCCGGCAGCCCGAAGCTTAACCCGGTGCCCTACTAGGCGAGCAATGGTTTCTTCAAGCACCCCTTGAATGGTGGGGCCGACTTTCTGACGTTGCCAACCAAGATAGTTGGTTCCGTCATAAGCAATGGTGAGCTTGAGATTTCGCATGGTCTAAGGGAAAAGGGCCCTTCTCTCAAGGGCTGTTTCTTCCGGAAGACCGTACATGAGATTCAGATTCTGCACAGCTTGACCACTGGCCCCTTTAACAAGGTTATCAATCGCTGAGATGATAATAAGTCGTTCGGTGCGAGGATCAAACTTGAGCCCGATGAGGCAAAGATTGGTTCCTCTCACGTGGGCCGTCCGGGGGAATTCTCCCTCAGGGAGGACCTTCACAAAGGGCTTTTGGGCGTAGAAGTCTTTGAGGGCCTCACGGAAGGGCCTTTCTTCACTTATCAGGGGCGTGGCATAAATGGTGGCCAAAATCCCCCGGCTCATGGGGATCAGGTGGGTGGTAAAGTTGAGTCGGAGGAGCTTGCCTGCGGCCTTTGAAAGTTCCTGTTCAATCTCGGGGGTATGGCGATGAATGGCCACATTGTAAGCGCAAAAGTCTTCGTTTACCTCACAGAAAATAAGGCGCAATTTTGCACTTCGTCCTGCCCCTGAAACTCCACTTTTGGCGTCAATGATGAGCCCCTCAGGGCTTACAAGCCCCTCTCTTAGGAGTGGTATTAAAGGAAGAAGACTTGCGGTAGGGTAACATCCGGGGTTGGCTACAAGGCGCGCCTTTGCTATCCGGGAAGCATATATTTCGCTTAAGCCGTAAACTGCCTCTGAGAGAAGCTCGGGGGCGGGGTGTTTTGTCTGGTACCATTTTTCGTAAATTTTTCTATCTTCGAGCCGAAAATCTGCCGAAAGATCAATAACACGAAGCCCTCTTTCCAAAAGAGTTCTGGCCGTTTCTGCCGCAGCCCCGTGAGGCACACACAAAAAGGCTAGCTCAGCCTTAGAGGCAATCTTTTCAGGATCGGGCCCTTCAAAGACCAGGTCTCCGTAGTGGCATTCAAAGGGAAAAATATCAGAAAGTTTCTTTCCTTCTTCTTTGCGGGAAGTAACACAGGTTACTTCGGCTTCCGGATGTCGAGAGAGGATCCTTAAAAGTTCAAGGCCGGTATAACCTGTGGCTCCAACGATGGCGATCTTGGGCATGATTTAAAAAAGTAAGAAGGGGGATAACCCCCTTCTTTTTTAACGCTTGGAGTATTGCTGACCGCGCCTTGCCCCCCGCAGACCGTATTTCTTTCTTTCTTTTACCCGGGCGTCGCGGGTAAGAAAACCGGCTTTTTTAAGAGAAGGCCGCAATTCTTCGTTGTAAATTACAAGAGCTCTGGCTATTCCGTGCCTGATGGCTTCGGCCTGGGCCGATTTGCCGCCGCCTTTTACGGTGCATATCAGGTCAAATTTGCCCAGAGTGCCGGTAACATTAAAGGGCTGCTCTACCACGTGACGGGCCACGATGTTGTCAGCAAAATATTCTTCAAAGTCGCGGTCATTTACCCGGAACTTTCCACTTCCGGGCATGATCCACACACGGGCTATGGCAGTCTTGCGTTTTCCCGTAGCGTAAAACCTGTTTTTACTTTCGGCCATCTTCTCACCCTCTTTAGATATCTAATGGTTTGGGATTTTGAGCCTGATGGGGATGGGTTTCACCACGATAAATCTTAAGCTTTTTAAGCATTTTGCGCCCCAGGCGATTTTTGGGGAGCATGCGTTTCACAGCCAGCCTCAGAACCTCTTCGGGTTTGGTCTCAAGCATTTTCCGGGCCGGGGTAAGCTTAAGCCCGCCCATGTAGCCGGAATGACGCCAGTAAATCTTTTTGTCAAGTTTTTTGCCGGTGAGGCGGATTTTATCGGCATTTATGACCACGATAAAATCACCCACATCTACATGAGGGGTGAAATCCGGGCGATGTTTGCCCCTAAGCCTCTGGGCAATGAAGCTTGCCAACCGCCCCAGGACTTTTCCCTTGGCATCAATCACATACCAGTTGCGTTTGACTTCTTCTTTTTTGAGCATGGGGGTTTGTGGGGTAAAAATTGCCATCTTTTCTCCCTCCGCTTGATCGGCTCCGTTTCTTTAAAAGACTACCCCTTTCTTGTCAAGAAGGTGATCCCAAATTTAAACCCAAAGGGATGAATTGGCAATCATTCACCGATTTTAGGAATCGTTCCCCTTTTGAGGGCATCTCGGTAGGTGTCCAAAAAGAGAAAATAGCTTCCAAAAAAATAGGCCAGGTTTAATAAAGAAGCCTTGAGCAATAGGGTCTTTTCAAAAGCTTTTACAAGCAGCACCTTTCGCATGCCCTCAAATATATAAGAGGAAGGGACCCAGGCTGCTATTTTCTGAAGCATTTCGGGAAGGACGTCAACGGGATAAAACACTGCAGAAACAGGGAGAAAAAGAAAGGAAAGCGCCCAGGCCAATATTTCTGCCTCTTGACCGAAGCGCAAAATAGCCGCCATGGTAACCAACCCAATGGCCCACCCCAAGGCACAGAGATTGAGAATAAAGGGAAGGAGTGAGGTCCCCAGTACAAAAATCTTAAAGCCGAAAAAGAGAGCCGCAAGGGTTGTCATAACAACAAAAGCAATGACAACCTTAACGATGCTTACTAAAACCAGCCCTGCGAGGTACTCGTTAAGGGTAAGGGGTGAGACAAAAAGATTTAAAAGATTACGAGCCCAGATATCTTCCAGGAAAGACACTGAAAGCCCCTGTTGGGCTCTTAAGAGGATATTCCAGAGAATAAGCCCCCCAAGAAAAAAAGAGACATATTGGGGCATCTGAGCTCCAGCCTTTTCCAGATACAAGGTAACAAAGCCCCAAAGGAGGAGATCCACCGTAGGCCAATAAAAGACATCTAGTATGCGGGTGAAACTGCGCCGATAAAGATAAAGCTGACGGAGAAAAATCGCAAAAACCCTTCTTAAATTCATGATATCAATCCAAAATAGAGCTCTTCGAGGCTTTGGCTCCCAAATTCTTTTAAAAGTTCTGGAACCTTGCCAAGGGCTTTCACTTTTCCATTTTGCAAGATGAGGATCCGATCCGAGATGCGTTCTACTTCCGTAAGATTATGAGAGGTGAAGAGGACAGCCATTTCTTTTTGGCGAGCGTAAGAAGAGATAAGCCGGTGCGTTTTTTGAGCTATTTCCGGATCCAGCCCTGCGGTTGGTTCGTCAAGTAAGAGAATGCGAGGGCTGTTGAGAAAAGCTTTGGCTAGACAAAGGCGCATCATTTGTCCTGAAGAAAGGGTTCGGGTGCGTTTTTTTCTCTTTTCGTGAAGTTCGAAAATTCGAAGCATTTCGGCCACTTGATCTTGAGGCTTTTTGATCCCATAAAGATAGGCATAGACTAAAAGATTTTCTTCTACGGTTAGAGATAAAGGAAGGGCAACATAATTTGAGGCAAAATTTATTCTGGAAAGTATCCAGCTTCTATTTTTGAAAAAGTCTTTTCCAAAATAAAGAATTTTTCCGGAAGTTGGAGAAACAAGCCCTAAAAGACAGTTAATAAGGGTGGTTTTACCAGCCCCATTAGGTCCTATAATTCCAAGGATTTCACCTGAAAAAAGAGAAAAACTTACCCTTTTAAGAGCACAAATCTTTCCAAAAAACTTGCTTAATTCTTGAACTTCTAGAACTGTTTCCATAGGGTGGGTTCTGGATCCCGGGGGTGGATTCGAACCACCACTATGGGGGCCAAAACCCCATGTCCTGCCTCTTAGACGACCCGGGATCTGGCATTAAAGATAACCTGACTGATCTATCCTGCAACCTTCTAAAGAAATACTTTGGCCAGTTCTTCTGCCTCTTCTTCGGCCTTTTTTATTACCCGGAGGGTGTGATCCGCGTCGAGACTAAATTTTTCGCGAGCCTCTTCAACGATGATTTCTTTTTCAAAAGTATCGGGTTCGCTTTGATAGCGAATATGAGAAGCGAGGTAAACGGCTGGCTCTACCTCAGGACGATGGTGAAGGGCAATGGCTTTTACCAGGTAATCCGGAAGGCTCCAATCTTCGGCCATTAATCCCCCCACATACTGGTGATCAAAATTGAATTTTTCTCTTTCAAGTGTTATCAGATCCGCTTTCGGGTCCTGATTCCAGTTTTCAAGGGTAGGGCAATAACTTTTCTCTTTGAGATGCATGATCACCGGAATAGCCATGTCTTGAAGGAGGCCGGCACTGAAGGCCTCGGTGGCGGTGTTGGGGTGGAGAATCTGGGCCATCTGGCGGGCCAGACTCCCTCTTTTGGCCGCGGCTAGCCAGAAGAGTTCCAGGTCAAGACAGGGGCTTTTGAACTTGGGAAGACTTTGATTTACCGCCAGGGGCAGAATAAGAGATTCAAGCCGTGCCCGGCCCAGGAGGGCCACGGCGTGTTCTATATTTGTTACCTTGCGGGGCAGGCCAAAGGCGGCAGAGTTAACAGTTTTTAAGATCCGGATGTGAATACCGGGGTCTGCTGCCAGGCGTCTGGCAATTTCGTGGGTGGGAGTCTGATGGTCTCGTAAGGCCTCAAGGGCTAAAATGGCAGCCTTGGGGAAATATGGCAGTTCATAGCCTTCAAGTATTTCCTGCAATTCTTTGCGGGGGTCTCTCTTTTTCTTTTTAAAAAAATTCAAAAACCCCATTAATCCGCCCTCCTGGCAATACGATTGGTGAAGATGGCCAGAAGCCCTCCTAACATGACATAGCCTGTAATGACTTCACAGATGGCCACAATTTGTCCCAGCATGGAGTTGGGGATGACATCCCCGTAACCCAAAGTAGTAAGCGTTACCACGCTATAGTAAAGGGGTGAGAGAGGGGTGGGGTATTTACCATAGTCCACCCCGATAAGGTGATAGATAAAGGCAAAGAAGAGGGCCTGCAGAGCAATCAAAAAACACCAGCGTTTCAGGCTCCGTCCGCAGTCGGAAGTCAACCACCAGAGATAATAGACGATTTTGGCCCAGCGTCCCTGTTTGCGGAATTCCTCAAGATAATTTTCATCCAGAATGTGCCGGCGAACGAGATAGGCCCCGGCGAAATTTATGTCTCGAATGTCCGTTCCTATCCAGTTGGCAGTTTTGTAGCCTTTTAGCATGCGGAGGTGGGCCCCGCGCAGATCGGCATCCTTAAAGATGGCCCCTGAGACATCACTTAAATTCAGATGGGCCTCCTTTAAGATAGCCGCGGTAAAGTTGGCCTTTTTGAGGTTGGCTTCGCGTAAACGGGCATATGAAAGGTCAGCACAGCCAAGCTCTGCCCTCTCAAGATCCGCCTTGGTAAAGGTGGCATGTCGAAGATTGGCATTAAAAAGACGGGCCCCTTTCAAATTGGCCATGCCAAAGCCTGCAGCTTCGGCTTTGGCCCCTTCAAGGTTGGCCCCTTCGAGATTGGCCCCGGTGAAGTCGGCTCCCGTAAGATCGGCTCCGGTTAAGATGGCTCCGCGAAGATTGGCCCGAAAGAATCTGGCCCCGCGGAGGCTGGCCCCGCTTAAATTTTCACCACTGAGGTCCTTCCCCGAAAAATCAAGGCCTTCTAAAGAGACCTCCTCTTGCGGGTTTTCAGTTGCCTCCCAATCACAGTAAAGCTTTTCCAAAAAAACCTCCTTGCAAAATTTGGGGATCTGGTCGTTTTTTCTTTTCGGTAATACGCCCAAAATTCATAATTTGGGCCTTCATCATTATTGACACCTAGCAAAAAGGTATGTTAACGAAAGTTGCAACTTATAATTTTTCAAGGAGTGGGCCAATGATTGAAGTGAGACTTCACGGCCGCGGTGGTCAGGGAGCGGTTACTTCCGCCGAACTAATTGCCATTTCCGCCATCAACCAGAATAAATATGCCCAGGCCTTTCCGAGCTTTGGCCCGGAGCGGCGCGGAGCTCCGGTAATGGCCTTTGTGCGGGTAAGCGAGGAAAAGATCCGCTTGCGAGAGAAGGTGTATAACCCCGATATCGTGGTGGTCCTTGATCCTTCTCTTCCTACCATCGTAAACGTTACCGCGGGTCTCAAAGAAGACGGCTGGGTCATCCTGAATTCCAGCAAAGACGAAAAGACATTGCGAGAAATGCTTGGTGGTTATAAAGGAAAGCTTGCGGTGGTGGACGCTACCAAAATAGCGATGGAAGTTCTGGGGCTTCCCATTACCAACACCACCATGCTGGGGGCCTTTCTTAAGGCCACCGGCCTTGTGGATCAGAAATATCTTGAAGAAGCTCTCGAACACCGTTTTGGCCGCCTGGCAGAGAAAAATAAGGCCGCCATGGCGCGGGCTATAGAAGAAACCAAACTTTACACGTAAGGAGCAGGCAATGGGTAAAGATCAAGGCATGATGCCCTGGAAAGAAGTGCCTTTTGGGCTCTATATTCTGGAGCCCGGCAACAGTGCAGAGTTTAAGACGGGGAATTGGCGTTCTCTCCGCCCGGTGCTTGATAAAGAAAAGTGCGTCAAATGCGGGACCTGCTACATCATGTGCCCGGATATGTGTTATGACCAGCAGGATGAAGAGGGCTATTATCTGGTAAATCTTTATTATTGTAAGGGCTGCGGGATTTGTGCCGCTGTCTGCCCTAAAAATGCCATCACAATGGTCATGGAGGAGGTTTAATCATGGGAAAGAGAGTGGCGAAGGAAGTCTCCATTGCGATTGCTGATGCGGTCAAATTGGCCAGGGCAGAAGTTATAGCGGCCTATCCTATTACCCCGCAGACCCATATCGTGGAACATCTGAGTGAACTGGTAGCCAACGGGGAGCTTGATGCCGAATACATTACCGTGGAGTCCGAGCATTCGGCTATCAGTGCGGCCCTTGGGGCGGTGGCAACGGGAGCTCGCACCTTTACCTCTACCTCCTCTCAGGGGCTTGCCCTTATGCACGAAATCCTTTTTATTGCCCCGGCCCTGAGGCTCCCCGTGGTGATGGTGGTGGCCAACCGGGCCCTTTCGGCCCCTATCAGCATCTGGAATGATCACAGCGACATCATGGCCCAGCGTGATACCGGCTGGATTCAGCTCTGGGCGGAAAATGGTCAGGAAGCGGTGGATCTTGTGATTCAGGCCTTCCGGATTGCTGAAGATCGCAATGTAATGTTTCCCACTATCGTAAACATTGATGGTTTTACTCTTTCCCACGTGATCGAGCCCATTGAGCTTCCCGATCAGGAAGAGGTAGATGCCTTTCTGCCGGCTTTCAAACCCAAGTATAAGCTTGATCCCCGCAAACCTTTAACGATGGGGCCGGTTGGGATCCCTGAAATCTATTTTGAGGCCAAAAAGGCTCAGGACGAGGCCTTTAAAAATACCCGGCGCGTTATCCTTCGCGTCTGGAAAGACTGGGCCCAGAGGTTTGGCAGGGAATATCATCCGGTTGAAACCTATCGGACCGAAGACGCCGAAGTGGTCCTCCTCATAAACGGAAGTCTGGCGGAGACGGCCATGACCGCGGTGGATAAGATGCGTGAGCAGGGCAAGAAGGTAGGTCTTATCCGTTTCCGCCTCTGGCGGCCTTTCCCGATGCAGGAATTTCGCAAGGCGGTTTCCAAGATTCCGGTATTGGCCGTGATAGATCGTGCCCTTACGCCTGGTGGGGTAGGAGGGCCGTTAGGGACCGAGGTGCGAGCGGCTCTTTATAATGCTGCTCGTCGGCCGCGGGTGGTAAACTTCATCGCCGGTCTCGGTGGTCGAGATATTACCGTGGAAGATTTCGAAGAAATGGCGGATCGGGCTGCTTTCTATCTCAAAAAGCGGCCCAAAGAAGCATACGAAATGATAGGGGTGAGGGAGTCATGATACCAGAGCTTACAAAATTCAAAGGCTTTTCCATTAAGAACCTTCCCAAAGAGGAACCACTGGCTCCGGGGCACCGGGCCTGCCAGGGGTGCGGAGAGGTTCTGGCCCTTCGCATGGCCATGAAGGCCCTGGGGACAGATGTAATCGTCTGTAACGCCACGGGGTGTATGGAAATCGTTACTTCTCCTTTTCCTCATACTTCCTGGCGGGTGCCCTGGATTCATATCGCTTTTGAAAACGCGGCGGCGGTTGCTTCCGGCGTGGAAGCGGCGCTAAAGGTACTCAAGCGTCACGGCCGTTTTCCCAAAAACCGCCACGTAGATGTGGTGGCGGTGGCCGGTGATGGGGGAACCGCTGATATCGGGCTTCAGGCCCTTTCCGGGGCGCTGGAGCGGGGCCATGATTTCGTTTACATCTGCCTTGATAACGAAGCTTACATGAATACCGGGGTTCAGCGTTCAAGCTGCACTCCTTTTGGCGCCATGACCACCACCAGCCCTCCAGGGGCAAAATCTCTCGGCCAGATGACCTGGAAGAAAAATGTTCCCCAGATTGCGGTGGCCCATGGTATTCCCTATGTGGCCACGGCTAGTCCGGCCTTTTTCTTGGACCTTATGAACAAGGTCAAGAAGGCCGCCCTGGTAAAGGGGCCGGCTTACGTGCACATTTATGCCCCTTGTCCTACAGGTTGGGGCACCAAAGGGGAAGATTCCATCAAACTGGCGCGTCTGGCGGTGGATACCAAAATCTTTCCCCTTTATGAGGTGATCGAGGGGAAATATTATCTCACCCGTAAGATCACCAAGCCCAAGCCGGTGGAGGAATATCTCAAGGCCCAGCGTCGTTTTAGGCACCTAACGCCTGAGGTGATTGAGGAGATTCAGCGCCGGGTAGATGCCGAATACGAGCGCTTACTCAAGCTTTCGGAGCTCTAAACCCTAATTTCTGGTTAATCCTCCCCTCCCTCGCAGGGAGGGGCAGGGGGAGGGTGAAAGTTGGCGCAGATTGCTGAGCTTTCACCCCCTCCCAAATCTTCTC
>JALSPN010000029.1 GCA_026985945.1 Thermodesulfobacteriales bacterium | reverse complement strand
GTCTTAAAAAGTCTTAGTAGTTGTCTATACAAAAACAAAGTATCCATGTGAAGCTTTATAGTATACTAATTCTTTATGTCAAGCCTTTTTGAGAGATTTTCAGAAAAAATTTGGGGGAAAATCAGCCTTGCCCCCCTTGTCTTCCTCTGAGCCCCCTGAGCCTGAGTTCCGTGAGCCGGGGAATCGGATAGATGAGATGCGCCAGGTGTTCGAGGCTTTTGGGCTTGAAGCTTTGAGCTGGCAGAAATACCGGGAAGCCGAAGCCGGGTTGTGGAAAAAGCCGAAGCCGGGAGGTGATTCATCGAATCACCCACAGCCGGAGGAAGTTGTTCCAATGGAACAAGAGGAAGAAGACTTCGGACCGGAGTTTGCACCATGAACCCGGACGCCATCCTCCAGCACATCTGGGGTTTGGCCGCGGCAGGCTCCAGGGTCTTTCTCGGTGTGGGTTTTGCTGAGAACGCTGCCTTGAAGACCCTGGCCGTAGTTTACGTCTATGGGATGTATGTTCTCGTGGGCCTCATCACCCTGGCCCTTCTCTGGCACTTCCTGAGGTTTTATCAGATCATGCGCGGCTCGGTTGAGGACTCGGCCCTTGCGGTGGGAAAGGGGATCCTTGCGCTTGCCCTCCTTTTTGAGTTGATCCGGCCGGTTACTCCCAACCACGGACCGCTTGCCTGGCTTCAGGTGCCGGCGATGATCTACACCGATCCTTACGTGGTTTCGACGGGTGTAAACCACGGAGGCCGGGAGGCCGTGGCTCAGCAAATCATGCGGGCAAAGATGCCCACCTACTGGTGGTTGATTCTATGCGGCCTATCGAGCGAGCATGGAGAGCGCCGGGCGTCTTGCCGGGCTTTTTCTCCGGGACGAGGCCGAGCTTGCCACCCGTCTTGCGCAGACGGAGGATGCGGCCTAGTTCTGGGTCCTTACCACCAGGGCCATAACGGGAATTGATCTTGAGAAAAGGTGTTAGAGGGAAAACTTTCAGACCGAGGAGGGAGGCTTTCAGACCGAAGAGGACCTCAGGCGGGACCCCTTCTGTTTTGCGGTTCTTGACTGGGTGCTTGCGGTTCAGCAGCACGGCTCCGGAAGCACCTGGGAGGAGCGAGCCCGCAGCGCCTGGGACTGGATCAACAACACGATCTTTGCGGGGCTTTTTCCTTCGGCAACGGAGCAGGGCCGTGCGGAAAGCGACGTGGCCACCCGGACCATCGCGAAAAGGATCGCTTCTTACTGGGAGCAGTTTGAGGATTACGCAGACGGAGCCCGGGATTCCTTAAGGAAGAAGGCTGACCTTCTTAATCAGGTTACCGGAGGCACGACAAGCGTTAAGACCTACGCTCCGGCTTTTCTGGCGCTTCCGGTAAGCCTTACGGTTGGTTCCGAGCTTCAGGGGGTTTTCAACCAGTTCATGGCCGCACAGACGAGGCTTTTTGCCTACGCTCTGGAGCAGGCCATGTGGGAGAATGCTCCGGACTGGCAGGCGTTTTTGAGGGGGTATTGTTCGCACTACGAGGATCCGGAGTTCTGTTACACGAGACCGGGTGAGCGAGATTTGCAGAGCGGTCTCCTTAAGCGCACCGGGATAGTTGCCGGGGCAGCCGCGGCCTTTTTTCTTGGTCCGGAGGCTCTGGCCCTTGCCCGTTCAACCGGAGCCATCTCAAGGGTGATCGAGATTGCCCGGGCCGGATGGCGCTGGGGCCTTTCTCAGGGCGGAAGAGCCGCCGAGCAGGCCGCAAGGCTTAAGAAGATCGCCGACCTTCCGCTTGTGGGAAACATCGCCTCGCTTGCGAGAGGGGTCGCCCCGCTTGCAAGGGAAGAGGCCGGAAGGCAGACCCGGGCGTGGGCCACGAGGCTCGGTCTGCTTTACGTTGTCAAGGAAATCCTAAGCCGTGGCGGCGCTACGAAAATCTGGAACACGGCTCTGGCGGGAACCTTTTTCTTGGCTTATCTTGCCTTTGTTATGGTTGCCATTGGTCTTGCGGTGATTTTTGGCGTCCTTCTCCCGGCCTCTGGGATTTTCCGGGGTTCGGCGGAAGTTATCCGTTTTGGAATGGCTGTGGCAGGTTTTGCAAGTATCCCGATTTTCACCACGCTGGCTTTCTGGGTTCTTATCAGCATCAGAGACGTCTATGTGGCCCATGTTATCCCGCTTATCTCGACAGTCGCCTCGGAGGGGACTTTTGTTCTGGTCCTGATTACGGAAGTAGCACTCCATTTGGGCCTCATTTTGGTTCTCTGCGGATACATCTTCCGGCTTGGTTTCCGGGCCTATGCTCTTCTGGCGAAAAACATTGTCGAAGCGCCCTCTCTCCGGTTTTCGATGCCCTTGGCCAAATCGTAAACAAAGAAAATCTCTTTTCGTCTTCCCTTCCTTCGCCGCTATCTTTGATTAAAAATGAAAGGGAGGGAAAACCATGAAAAGCACAATGGCGGAAATCCGGGAGATCCTAGCAATCCAGGCGGAGCTTTTGAAGAGTTTGAGTGTCCTGCTTGAGAAATTTGAAGCGGAGGAAGGGAAGGGAGAAGCGGAAGGGCTTACGCTTCAAGAGGCGGCCCGAAAGCTAGGAATTTCTTACTCCACCTTATGGCGGTTAATCCGGGCCGGGGAAATCAAAGCTAAACAAATTGGTAAGAGATGGGTTGTTCCAGTCTCGGAAGTTCAGAAGCTTCTATCATGTCAACAGAAGTAGTGTTCCTTATTCTGTCAATAGGTGTCTGTCCTCTATTCTGTCAATAGGAGCATGTTCCTTACTCTGTCAATAGCCGAACTAACTGCAGGATCTTGACAAGATCCTTAGGTAAAGATCTTGACAAGATCCTGAGGTAAGGATCTTGACAAGATCATGACCCAAGGATCTATGAGAAGACGGAGAGGTGAGGATCTTGACAGGATCTTGAGGTAAGGATCTTGACGAGATTCTGAGGTACAGATCTTGACGAGATCCGAAGGGCCGGGCCGAGTGGCCCGGCCCGGAGGTTTGGTTACTTGGCTAGGTCGTCGAGGGCGCAGGATAATTCAATCAGGGCTTCGAGGGAAATTCTGGCTAGATGGTGCAGGTAGTTTAGGTTTTTCAGGCTCTGGCCGTCCAGGTCGCCGTTCTCTAGGCGTGGTCCTTGAAGACCACCAGGCTTCCCTTAACCAGACCGATCGCTTGATGGGCGTCTTCAAGAGCTTTAATTTCGAACTTTACCATGGTTCCTCCCTCCTTATTTGGGATTTTTCCAAAATCGGAAGGAAAACCTGGGCAACCTTTTCCGAAGCAGCCTGAAGGGCTTCGGTAGAGAGGTGTGCGTATATCATTGTAATTTGAATATTGTGGTGACCGAGAAGCTCTTTGATGACTTGCACGGGAACTCCGGCCAGGGCTAGCCAGCTAGCGAAAGTATGTCTCAAGTCGTGTATCCGTATCTCTTGGGAAAGCCCGGCTTTCTGTAAAGCCTTTTTGAAAGCCAAGCGGAGCTTGCATGGGCTATGGGGGAAGACTCCTCTTCTCCGTTTCGGGAAGAGTATCGTTTTCTAAGGACGCGCAGAGCTACCGAATTTAGGTGAACGAATCGGGTTTCTCCGGTCTTTCCGGCCCAGATGACGATTACTCCTCTTTCGGGGTCCACGTCTTGCCATGTAAGACCCAGGGCTTCACCTCTGCGCAAACCGGTAAAGGTCAAGAAAACCAGGAGATCCCGGTAAAGGGGATGGATGTTTTGAAAGATTCTTACGAATTCTTCCGGGGTAAGATACCGCCACTTGCGCCGCTTTTCTTTCAAAGGCTTGACCCTGGCGATAGGATTTTCCTTGAGGTAGCCCCATTCAATGGCTTTATTCAGCATGTGTTTGAGCATCGTAATCTCTTTGTTCACCGTTGCAGCGGAGACGCCTTCTTGAAGGCGCGAAAGCCGGTATTGTTCCACGAGCCGGAGGGTGATTTGATTGAGGAGTCTTTTACCAAAGATCGGTCTGAGTTTCTTCCAACGGTAAACTTTGGTTTCAAAAGATTCATTGTTCACCTTGCACCAGGCGGCGTATTTGGGCCAGAGTTCTTCCAGGGTAATGGGTTCGATCTCGTCTATCTCACCGAAGACTTTTTTACGAACTCGCTTCTGTTTGAGGGCCAGCTCATAGGCTTCTGCGGCCTGGCGATCCGGACCGATCCGTTTTCGGATACGGCCTTCCGAAGTGTTGAGGTCAACCCACCACGTCACTTTTCCCGAAAGATCGTTCTGGCACTTACGGCACTTTTTGGCCGACCGGGGGTTTTTGTAGTGGCACTTTGAGCATTCCTTCTTCAGGGCCACTTTCCGTCCTCCTTGGGGGACTTTATACGGAAGGTAGCCCTGAGAAGTCAAAACTGATTACTACTGAAGAAAAACGGTTACTCGGACCGGTTTATGGACACCAACATGGACACCAAGCGGACTTATAAGGCAGGGGGTATCTGGAAAGCCTTGAAAATACTGGCGGCCCCACCGGGACTCGAACCCGGGTCTCTGGCGTGAGAGGCCAGTATCCTAGGCCACTAGACGATGGGGCCATAGAGATGGCTAAAAAGATATCCAAGCTTAAAAAACTTGTCAAGACCTTTTAATAGTTGACTGTTTATTTGCAGAGCTGATTTTATCAGCCTGATAGCAAAACCAAAATGTCATTCCCTTCTTGTCTCGAATCTTTCAAAAAGGACAACATATGGAGATTCTAAAGGAAACGATAAAATCTTTTTTAAAGAATTTAAGAGAGACCTTGAAAAAGGTCAAAATTACTATGAGACCTTTGTAAAAATATTTGATTCATCATATTACTAAATAAAAACTAAAGGGGTTTGACAAATGTTAAAAACAAATAAATCCTCAATAACTATCGGCGAACATCTCGAGACCTCTGAGAAATTAAAAGTCTAATTATTTTAAAAGTTATTTTCTTGACATTTGGAAGAATATTTCTTAAATAAAGAAGAAAAACTAAAGAAAGAGGGTATCAATATCAATAAAATTTTTTAACCAACGCTCTCTTTTGGACCATACTACTGGACACTTTTGGCCACCAAGTTAAATACTAAATCCATTCTAAATTTGGTCTCATTCTCAACTAAAATCTCCCAAATCTTCTCTACCTCCCTCAAACATATCTCTCTCAAAACCCTCTT
>JALSPN010000028.1 GCA_026985945.1 Thermodesulfobacteriales bacterium | reverse complement strand
GGATCATCATCTCCAGAGCCATACCAGTATCCCACCCGGAACCAGGGCTGCCAGGGAAGGTCTTTGAACTTGTAACCTGCCTCTACGGCTATTCCGTAGGCGTCGTGATCAAGACCATCGTAAGAACCCCACTGGTAAACACCCCAGAAGAGGAAATCAAAGGCTCCCGGGCCGGCCTCAGCGGTGTAAAGCAGGTGAGCCCCGATATTGTGGATTTCGGGATCACGGTCGTTAGCAGTGCCGCGTTCGTCGTTGTAGTAGTAATAGAAGACCTGAGCATCCAGCCCTTCGATGTAGGAATCCTTAAGGGTGGCCGAGACCGTTACGATGTCCACGTCGTGGACGTCATAGCCGTTGTAGGTGGGGTCATCCCGGCGGAGATAAAATCCACCTGCGGTAGGATGCATGGCGTTAATGGTGATGTTGTAAAGGGGCTGATCATAAACCAGCTGGAGCCCATCATAAGAACGCCCCACCCGAGACCATTCAAAACCACCAATGAGGCGCTGGGAGATGCGGAGCTTGCGGAGCCACTTAAGGGTCGGGTTTTTAGGGGCAGCCTCAAGACCAGAGTTATAGACATAGCGACCACCTAAAAGACTTAAACCCCTGACATTGGGGCAGTTAAGGCGAATCCAGGCCTGAGAGATGGCCCCGTAGCCAACACTGCTGTCCGGATCAGACCAGAGGTCAGGACCTCTATTCTGACCATAGTAAAGGGCCCCGGTGCCGAAACCAGCGTCATCCGGGAGGTTAAAAAACTGGGTCCAGTGGAACTGGAAAAAGCCGTCCACCAGCCTGGAGTTAACCCCAAGCCCCAGACGCATCTTGCTGGAAACAAAAGTATAAGAATCGTCAATGCCGGGCTTTTCAAAAGTCCACCAGCTTTCAGAACGAACTTCTTCCCGGAACTTGATGTTTACCTTGAAAGGCTTGTCCACCTGGAGGGTATAACCATAGCTGGTTCCTACCAGAAAAAGAAAAAAGAGAATACCGAGATAAAATTTGGACCAATCCTTCATAAATAGACCTCCTCACACATTTTTTGACGTTCTTTTTATAGCCTGAGCTCAGGTAAAAGGGTCGTTAAAGTTGTAACAAAAAAGTTACAATTATTTATATCGGCGATGGCAGGCTTTTTCTAAAGCGAGAATTTCCGAAGCTAACGTCTCTAACAGGGCAAAATCTCCCTTATCCAGGGCTTCGGAAAGTTTTCTGACCTTTTGGTAACAATCTTCCCAGGCGGCTTCCCAGCTCTGATCCGCAAAGGGACGATAAGCTTTAAAACACTCCTCAAGGGCCTCTATTTGGGAGCGTGAAGGGAGGTTGCCTGCTCTAATATCGCGCCAGATGCTTTTCCAGAGGGCACCCATCTGTTTCTTGATCTGTTTAGGAGACTTTTTGAAGGAAATCCGAGAAAGGGGGACCTCAGGCGGGGTCTCTTCCAGCTGGAAAGTAAGGGCAAATTTCAATTTCCCTTCTTTAATTTTTACTTCCCATTTGTATTCCAAAAATTCCTTGGGAAGGGGCCATCTTTCCCCTTCAAATTCAAAGAATCCTTCCCGCAAAGCCTTACTTAGACCCTCCAATTTGAGGGCCAGCTCGTCTCTGGAGGCTGCTCCAAGGCCTTTTCTTTTAGTTTCTTTTGGCACCGCAAGACCCCAATCTTTAGTATTTTTAAGCTCAGAAAAATACTAAAAAAATAGGAATTATCAAGAATTTGCCGCGGCGAGAGCAAAGGTCTCGTAAAGCCGGCGGTAAAGAGGTGAGGTTTGAAGGAGTATTTCGTGCTGGCCCAGGGCCACGATGCGACCGCGATCCATGACCACCAGGAGATCGGCCCTGGTAACCGTAGAAAGACGGTGGGCGATAACGATAGTGGTCCGCCCTTTCATGAGCTTTTCAAGGGCTTGCTGGACCTTCTGCTCCGAGACGGCATCGAGATGGCTTGTAGCCTCATCCAGAATGAGGATGGGCGGGTTTTTAAGGATAGCCCGGGCGATGGCCAGGCGCTGTTTTTGCCCCCCAGAAAGGGAAAAACCCTTCTCTCCCAGAACGGTATCGTAGCCCCGCGGAAGCTTTTCGATAAATTCGTGGGCGTAAGCCATCTTGGCCGCCTGAATGACCTCTTCCCGACTGGCTCCCGGTTTTCCAAAGGCGATGTTTTCATAAACCGTGGCGTTAAAAAGGAAAATATCCTGTGAAACAAGCCCGATAAGAGATCTCAAAGAAGCAAGCTCAAATTCCCTAAGATTGATCCCGTCAAGCAGGATCTCGCCTTCGGTGGGGTCATAAAAACGGGGAATGAGAGAAACCAGCGTGCTCTTACCCGCCCCGCTTGGGCCTACCAGGGCCACCACCTTTCCAGCGGGGATTTCAAGATTAATCTCTTTTAACACCCAATCTTTATCGTAGCGGAAGGAAACATCTTTAAAGCATAGAGATTTTTGGGGGGGAAGGGCCTTAAGCGAACCTCCCTTCTCCTCCCGATAGGAAAAAACTTCCTCTACCCGCTCAAGAGCTGCCGAAGCATCGTAAAGGCCGGTGTAAGCCCGGGAGATGCGTCTTAAGGGAGAAAAAATCATCAAAATAGCGGTAAGCACCGAAAAAAAATCTCCAGGCGTCATCTCGCCGTGGATGACAAGATATCCTCCATAGGTAAAGACCAGGGCTCCCCCAAGCCCGGTAAGCAAATCTACCAGGAGACGAGAGCCTTCCCGATATTTGGTTACCCGCAGAAGGTGGCGTAAATAGGAGTTAAGGCGCTTTTCGAATCTCACCAGAAAAAATCTCTGCTGCCGGTAAACTTTAACTTCCTTCAACCCCTGAAGGCTTTCGGTAACCTGATGGGTTACATCGGCCATATCTTGCTGGGCAAGCTTGCGGGCCTTGCGAGCCCTGGCCCCCAACTTGCGGGCCCCGATGGCTACCACCGGAAAAACCGTTAAGGCCAGAAGGGCTAGATCAAAACGCCGGTAAAGGGCAATGCCGACCAGCGTAAGAACCGTAAGGCCCTCAAGCATAAGAGTGCGGAACATATCTCCTAAGACCGGCTCTAAAGCGGTGGTGTCGTTTATGACCCGGGAAACAAGCTTCCCGGTAGTCTCTGCTGAAACCTCTTCCAGAGGCAGACGCAGAATCTTTTCATAGAGACGGTAACGGAGATCATTTACCAGGCGAAGAGCCGCCAGACGCATAAGATAGGCCTGGAAAAAGGCACTAAATCCTCGCAGACAAAAGATCCCAATCACCACCAGGGGCAGAATATTGAGATATTTGTAATTTTTGGCCAGAAAGATGTGGTCCAGAACCGGCTTCACCAGCCAGGCAATGGAGCCCGAAAAGAGAGAGGCGACAAAACTTAAGGCCGTGGCCAGAAAAAGAAGGGGCCAGTAAGGTCTGGCAAGGGAAAGCATTTTTCTCAAAACGGGTTTTTTTCGCAACTCAATCACCTCTTTTCCTTGTGAAGGATTTGCTGGGCCAGGTGTAAATCTTCTTCGTCATCCACGTCGATAGCGGCCCTTGCAAAAGGAAGAAGCACCGGGAAAAGGCGGCATCCAATCCGGCGGGAAATTTCTTCAAAGGCTTCACGAAGAGTAAGACGGCCGGCAAGGTAACGCCAAAAAGGTGTGATACCAAAAGAAAGCACCACCTTTAAGGGGTTTTTGCGATGTCTTTCGATTCGGCGCCAGAAATAAAAGATCTTCTGGGCCTCGGGATGAGAAATAAAATAAAGATTGGCAGAACAAAAACGCCCCTCTCGCAGGCGATAGGTAGTCCGCGAAGCCTCGGGATAGGCCGCCTTCACCAGAGAAAAAGAAACCACTCCCACTCCCAGGTCTCCCTCTTCTTTCGCTGCCCGGTGAATAAAGTAGGCTACTATCTCCGGTGTCAGAAGGGCGTGGTCAGCGGTGGTAATAAAAAGCGGGTAAGTATCTATGATTTCCAGGGCCTGAAAAACGCTAAGACTTGGAGAAGAGGCCTGTGGCAGAAAAAGAAGCTCCTTTGAGGATAGTTTCTTAAGCCTCTCAAAGAGGTCTTCCGGGGCGGAAACATAAATTTTCCCAAGCCCTGAGACGCCCTCCAGGGCCGCCATAACACGCTTAAACATTGGTTCCCCGCACACCGGAAGAAGGGCCTTATAGGGAACCCCTGCTTTTTCAAGAAGGAGACTTTTCTTTTTTCTTTCACCAGCCAGAATAAGGACAGGAATCACGTTTTAAAGCTCCTTTTCATAAATACGATAGACCTTATAAAGCCTTGCTCCAAGCCCTTCTGCCAGACGACACATCCGGAGGTTATCTTCCAGGATCCAGGAAAGCTCTAAAGTCTTAACTCCCCGGGCAAGAAGGGCCTCTTTGATCTCTTTTATAAGCCGCAGAATAAGAAGGGGGCCCAGAAAACGGCGCTGGTATTTTCGCAGAACCCCCATCAGGACCACCCGGGCCCTTTTGGGAGGGCTGAATTTCAGCCGGTAAAAAAACTTGAGAAACCCAAAGGGAAATAGGCGTCCGTTGAGATCCCGCACGAGTTCGTTCAAATCGGGAATGACCACGATAAAGGCCGCCGGCCGGCCTTCTACCTCGGCAATCCTTACGTAATCTTCCGGAACCAAAAATTTGAGACTTTCACCGAAAAAAGAATAATCTTCCCTGGTAAATGGCAGAAAACCCCAATTTTCAGACCAGGCATCGTTAAAGATCTGGAAAATAAGTTCAAGCTCTGTATCAAGTCTTTTTTTGTTTATAGACCGGGTGGTGATGTGGACGGCACTTTTAGGAATAAGGCTTTCTACTTTCCTTAGGGTTTCTGGTTCCCTTTGCATAAGATAGGCGTAAAGGTCTTTGGCTTTTCGAAAACCACAGGCCTTAAGCAAAGGGTCGTAATAAGGCCTGGCATGCCCCATAAGAAAGGATGGGGGGCTTTCAAAGCCCTTCACCAGCAGACCACATTCCTGGTTGATGGAAAAATTGAAAGGCCCAAGGATCTTTCTCATTCCCCGTTCTTTAAGCCATTCTTCTACAGCCGAAAAAAGGGCCTGAAAGACCTCCTGATCCTCTACGGCTTCCAGGAAACCAAAGTGCCCCTCAGGGCCGTAACGGGCCAGGTGGAGTTGGTTTATCTGGGCACAAATGCGCCCCACAGGCTCTCTTCCCCGGTAAGCCAGAAAAAGGACGGCTTCACCATACTTGAAAAA
>JALSPN010000027.1 GCA_026985945.1 Thermodesulfobacteriales bacterium | reverse complement strand
CTTCACCCCTTGGAGGGCTCTTCTGGATAGAAATACCTGAAGAAATACTGGCCCCGGTCCAGAAAAAACACCAAAAAAGCTGTGGGCCACATTATTTTGCCGTGGAAATAGGAGAAGATTTTATAAGCTTTGAATTCCTGGTAAGAAATCTTCAGCGGATCCGCTGCGATTGCATCAGTGAAGCTACCCCGGCCCAGAAGGTCTTTCTTCTAGAGAAGGCCAAGGAAATTTTTGCCCTTGCCGGGGTAGAAATGCAGAAAAGGTAGGGGGATGCCCCCCTTCCCTTTTAACTGATGGCCTCTTCGAGTTTACTTCCGGCTTTGAATTTGACCACTTTGCGGGCGGGAATCTTTATCTGTTCACCGGTGCGGGGATTGCGCCCCATTCTTTCAGCCCGCTCCGCCACCATGAAAGTCCCAAAACCTACCAGCGTTACTTTATCGCCTTCCTTGAGGGCCTCTGTTACCGCTTCCATAAAGGCGTTGAGGGCCTTTTCGGCGGTAACTTTTGGCAGATCTGCAATTTCGGCCATTTTATTTACTAATTCCGCCTTGTTCATAAACCAACCTCCTTGCTGAATGTTGTGGGCTTTCAAGAAGAAACCTTTAATGTTTCTTAAGAGAAAACGCCGTCAAGGTCAACTAAAAAATAAGTTTTTGAAAGCCCCGCGGAAAGGTAGTAAGCCTTCTGGGCCCCTTATCAGTTACCAGAAAAGTGTCTTCAAGGCCAATCACTCCCAGACCCGGCACATGGCACTTGGGTTCCAGGGCTATCACCATTCCTTCCTTGAGGGGGATTTCGACCTGAGCGATAGGGGGCCACTCATCGATCTCAAGCCCTACCCCGTGGCCCACAAAAGGAACCTTCTCCGGACCATGGGCCATAAAACAGGGCTCCAGCCCCTCTTTAGCGGCAAATTTTTGCGCCTCCTCGTATATTTTTCGGGCCAGAGTTCCGGGAAATAAGAGTTCTTCCAGGGCTTCCATCAGAGCCAATATTTTCTCGAAGATCCTTAAGGCCTTTTTGGGGATCTCTCCGAGACAAAACAGACGGCTTTGATCCACCATGTAACCCTCAAACCACCCGGCGTAATCGATGAGGATGGGCTCGTTTTCTTTTATTTTTTTGAAAGATGGCCCCTGCGGAAATCCATAGACCCCGGCTCCCCCCTGGCCGGTGGTCAGGTAAGAGGGCACCGTGGCCGCTTCTCCAGAGAGAAGGTGCCCGTAGGCCAGCTCCTGCCCGAACCCTGAGGTGCGTGTAAAGGCCGGGTGCCCCAGGCGCCGGAGCTCTTTTTCGAGAAGCCCTGCGGCCTCAAGTTCTGTCATCCCCGGACGAAGCTGAGGCAAAAAGGCCCACAAGGCCTTTGCAAGGACCTCAGCAGCCTGTTTGAGACATGAGATTTCATAAGGGCTTTTTACGGCCCGCAATTCTCGAAGGAAAGGACTCACATCTCCCAGCTCAAAATCCGCAAGAAGTTTCTGGTAGCGCCAGAAAAGTGCCGCCGATAAACGATCGGCTTCAAGGCCAAACTTTTTGATCCCCAACTCCTTGAGGAACTGGGGAAGTTTTTTAAGACTTCGAAAAACTTGCGCCTCTACCGGTGAATCTTCAAAAAGACGGGCCCTGGTGCGATAAACCAGAAGAAAGGCCCTCTTTTGGGAGGTGATCACCAGGTGGCCATCTACAAAAGCCCCAGTGAAATAAAAAATGTTCAGGGGATAGCGCAACAAGGCGGCCTCATAGCCCCCCTGAGCCAGTCTTTCCGAAAATTTCTCGATCCGGGTTAAAAGCTCTGTCTTTTCAGGAGGCATTGGTAAGTCTTTCGGCTATTTTAAGGACCGTCTGGGCATAAGGTTTGCTCTGGTTGTAGGTCATGATAACTTTGAGCTGTTTTTCAAAAGAGTCTGCCTTACGCCATCCGTGCCGTGCCAGATAATGGGCCATGCTTGCCAGGGCGTCTTCCAGGTCGAAAAGATCAATTCTTTGATCCCCATCCCAGTCGTATCCGTAAGAAAGGACGCTTGAAGGGACAAACTGGGGAAAACCAAAGGCTCCGAAGACAGAGCCCTTAATGGAAAGCGGATCGATATGGTTTTGCTGGCAATACTTTAAAAACGCTGCCAGTTCTTTTTTGGCCCAGCGGGCCCGCCGAAGCATAAAGTTTTTCAAACGCCTTTCTTCTTCGGAAGAAAGACCAGAAGGCAGATAGCTCCTTACACGCTGCCAGTCTTCAGAAAGGGCCAGGCTTGCCAGCACATTAAAAGTGCGATACTTCCCGGTAAAACGGCCAAGATCCGTTTCTACCAGAAAAATGGCCACCAGGACTTCTTTTTTGACCCCAAACTTCCTCTCAAGCCTTTCCAGAAAATCCCGGTGTTTCTCCAAAAAATTCCGGGCCCGTGAAATCCTTTCAGGTGCAAGAAACCGGGCATAATTCAGCTTATATTCGTCGTGTAAGAGCTTGCGTGGCATGATTTGCGGCAGAAATTTCACTTCCGGCCGTGAGAAAAGGCTCTTAAGATAACCTTCCTCAAAGCCTTCTTTTTTGAGATAGGAAATGAGGGGGCCAAAGTCTGAGGCCCAGATTAGACCCGGAAAAAAGAAAAAGATTACCGTCAAGGCTTTGAAAACCCTTTTCATGAAAGGACTCCGATTTTTTCTAGTATTTCCTGCAATTTTTCAAAGGTTATCGGTTTCCGCAAATAATAAGAATTCTTGATCTCTTCTGCCTTTCTTTGAGTCTCAGAGTTTATCAGACCTGTCAGGAACAAAATAGGGGTGGAAGGATCTTTTTCCCGGATTCGGGAAGCGAGTTCAAAACCGTCTATTTTAGGTATTCTGACATCCAGAATGTAAAGCTGATAAGGGCCTCTCTGAAAGGCTGAAAGGGCTTCTTCTCCATCCTGGGCTTCCTCCACGGAAAAATTAAGAAGACGCAAGAACTCTGCTAAAATTTCCAGGACGTCTTTCTCATCTTCTACCAGTAAGACCCTTTTCATGTTTTTAGCCCCTCCCGCAAAGCCTAGTCAAAATTCAAGCAAATTATTACTAAATTTCGGAATTGGGGACAAACCAAAAAAGGGGATAAATCCAGAAATTTCTAGTGCCTTTAAAGCCCCCAATATCGAATTGAATGGCAAATTTAAATCCGTTACGATTTTTTTACAGTATTTTTCTATAGTTTAGTTCTCCCTGATATTCGGCCAATTCTCTCTTTCAGGGAAGAGGAAGGTTGGGAGAAGGTTGAGCCACTCCCCCTCCCCATTCCTCCCTGCGAGGGGTTAGGGGAAGCTGAGGAAGGGGGCAGGTGAAGGAAGATGCTAAAAGAGTTAACTGAGAATTTGGGTATTCGGTAATTGGTCTTAGCAAGGAATTTTTTCCCAGGAAAAATCAACGATGTTGCGTTCCTGGCGAGAAAATTCCACGCCAATGAGATAAATCTCCCGACAGCCGGCTCTATACTTCTCGTGATACCTCCTGGCCTTGAGCTGTGAAAGAGCCCGCCCCTCAGGCTCAAGCTCCACCACCTTGAACTCAAAAAGATAACAACGACCCTCAAACATCACTCCCATGTCAAGCCGGCCCCGGCTTGTGGCATCCTCCACCCGCACCTCCACCCCAAGCGCCGCAAAATAGGCGTAAAACACACTGGCATAAAACCCCTCATAGTTCTGTATCTCCGACCTGCGATACCAGTCGTGCGGGATGGAGGCAAAAAAGGCGTAAAAGATATCTTTCATCCCTTCTATGTTTCCCTCAGCTAAATAATTGATGAGTCTGTTAATGATGCGTTCTTTTTCGGCAGGAACATGGGTATACCAGTTCAGAAGATAATCTGTAAAGCTCATTTTCACTTCGAGGTTGGGATAACCGAGGCGATAAAAAGTCCTGGGACCAAGGCGTTTGACCTCTTTGATGGTAAGGTAACCGGTCTGGAAGAGAAGAGGTTCCGGTTCGATGTAATCCACGTCAAAGGAGGAAAGAATGGTTTCTCCGGCCTCAAGGTCCTCAAGGCAGGGAATAAGAAAACGTTTTTCCAGAAGGAGCTTGATGAGAAAGGAAGGGGTGCCGGTCTCAAACCAGTAAGGGCGGAAAAGGCCAGAATCGAGAAAAAGCAGGATATCAAAAGGGTTGTAGACGGGTTCTCCCAAAAAATTATAGCCGTTATACCAGTGGCGAATTTCGGAAAGATCAAGGCCTTCCAGGCGGTCGGCGAAGATGCGCTCGAGTTCTTCCTGGGTGTAGCCGCAGATAGTGGCGTAGGCCGGGTGCAGGGTAATGTCTTTTAGGTTGTTGAGACCACTGAAAAGAGAGACTTTAGAAAACTTAGAGACCCCGGTGATGAAGCAGAATTTGAGGTAGGGATCGGCGTCTTTGAGGATAGAGTAGAAATTTTTAAGGGCCTCACGAATCTCAATGGCTACTTCTCTTTTTTCGAGGTTGTCCAGGATGGGTTTGTCATACTCATCAATAAGGACGACCACCTTTTGATTGAATTTATCTGCCAGGATTTCGATTAATTCTTTAAATTTTCCCTTTAAAGAAGGGTAAGTTAGAGAAATGCCGTAAAACTTTTCGTGATCTCGCAGAATTTCTTCGAATGTTATTTGAAGTTCTTTTAGATTCTTTTGCACCCCTGCTCCGAAGGAGATATAGATTACCGGGTATTTGGCGGACCAATCCCAGTTATTTTCGAGGAAAAGGCCCTCGAAGAGTTCCCGTTTGCCAAGGAAGGCCTGCCTGAGAGTATCTAGGAATAGGGATTTGCCGAAACGCCTGGGGCGGGAAAGGAAATAATATTTTCCTTCATCTACGAGTTTTTTGACGAACGGGGTCTTATCTACATAGTAATAATTTTCGGTGCGGATAACTTCAAAACTCTGAATACCCACGGGAAGCTTGCGTAACATAAAGTTATGCTATCAAATGAAAAAAGAAGGGACAACGGGTGAACCGCCCCGGGTTTTCTGGAGGCTCTATTTTGTGAGTCCTCTAGGGAGTGTCCACCCAACTGTAGAAATTGTAGAATGACAAAATCACTTTAAGGAGGGTGGACACTATGGCAAGAGTCAAGAAGGCACCTCAGCCCGAAGAAGTGCAGGCCACCATTAAGGAACTTGTCCGGCGTACTTTGAGGGAAGCCCTTGAGGCCGAACTAGAGGAGTTTTTGGGCTACGGGAGATACGAGCGCTCGGATACCGACAACTCCC
>JALSPN010000026.1 GCA_026985945.1 Thermodesulfobacteriales bacterium | reverse complement strand
GAAGGAGATCTGATAAGACTTCTGGATCTGGGAGGAAAAGAATTCCTGGCCCGGGTAGAGAAGCTTGGCAAAGAAGTCCTAGTAAGGGCAGAAGAAATCCTGCGCGAAGAACCATCAGAAGAGATTCAAACCGTCTTTCTTCTCCCTCTTTTAAAAAAGGACATTCTCTCTTTCCTTATCGAGAAAGCGGTGGAGCTCGGAGTTAGTGAGGTGGTTCCCTATTTTTCCTCTCGCACTGTGGTTAGACCCTCTTCCAATCTCGTCTCTAAGCTCCAAAAACGTGCCCTTCAGAGTCTCAAACAGTGTGGAAGGCTCTGGCCCTTAAAAGTTGCCAGGCCCCTTTCCCTTAAAGAGGCCCTCTTTCTTGAGGCCGAAAGAAAAATTGTCGCTTACGAAAGAGAAGAAAAAACCCCCTTAAGAGGCCTCCTTGAAGGCTTCTCCGGAAAGAGGCTCCTTCTGGCAAGTGGCCCTGAAGGGGGCTTTTCCGAAGAAGAACTCCTTCTCTTTAAAGAGGCAGGATTTGAGAGTGTCTCCCTGGGGCCCTTGATCCTGCGAGCGGAAACAGCCGCCTTTTATCTCATGTGTGCCGTCCACCTCCTCGTCCTCCCTAATTTCCGGTTAGCAGAGTAGAGAAGAGCTCTTCGGTATTATATTTTAAGGAAAATGCTCACTTTGACTTTTTCACCCAAAGGGTGTGCTAGTTCTCCCTCCCCCTCACCCCCTCCCTGCGAGGGAGGGGGAATTAACCGGGAATTGGGCACCTTATCCGGAAATTAGGGCCTCGTCCTCCAGAAGGCTTGATTTGGCAGGCCGGTCGATTATTCTTTTAAAAAAAGAAAATCTCTTTCTGGCTCCGATTTCTAAAAATATTTCCACTTCAGGAGGGTCGATGTTTGCCAACACTTTGAAGACATTTCTGCTCCTGGCAGCTTTGACAGCCCTTTTTCTCATTATGGGGCAGGCCCTTGGTGGGCGCACAGGAGCTTTTATCGCTCTCCTCCTGGCAGGCGGGCTTAATTTCTTTGCCTACTGGTATTCGGACAAGCTGGCCTTAAAGATGGCAGGGGCAAGGCCCGTCTCGCCGGCAGAGGCCCCGGAGCTCCACCAGCTGGTGGCCAAACTTGCTGCTCAGGCAGGCCTTCCGAAACCTGCGGTTTACATCATTCCTACCGAAACCCCTAACGCCTTTGCCACCGGCAGGAACCCGGAGCACGCCGCGGTTGCCGTTACCACAGGTATCATGAACATCCTTAACTGGGACGAACTTGAAGGGGTCCTGGCGCATGAAATCGCCCACATCAAAAACAGAGACATCCTCGTCTCCACCATTGCAGCCGTGCTCGCCGGAGCCATTGCCTATCTGGCAGACATTGCCCAGTGGTCCCTCTTTTTCGGTGGCATATTCGGAGATGATGACGAAGATCACAATCCGCTGGGTTATATCGGCCTGATCATAATGATCATTCTGGCTCCTCTGGCAGCCATGCTCATTCAGCTGGCGGTAAGCCGGAGCCGGGAGTACCTGGCAGACGCCACCGGGGCCAAGATCTGCCGTTGTCCGCTTTCGCTGGCCCGGGCGCTTGAAAAGCTTGAGGCCTGGAACCGAAAGATACCCCTGCAGGTAAACCCCGCCCAGGCCCAGATGTTTATCGTTAATCCTTTAAAGGGAAGCGGCCTGATGCACCTTTTCTCCACCCATCCCCCCATTGAAGACCGAATCAGGAGGCTTCTTGAAATGGCCCGCCGGGAAGGGCTTGCCGCCTAGGAGGGATCTTGGGTCAATCCGTTCTGGGAAAATGTCTGCGGCTTTCCCGCCCCTACTGGGGGCTTCTGGCGCTGGCATTATTTTTAAGCGCCATAGCCTCAGCCCTTTCGGGTTCGGTGGCCTGGCTGGTAAAGCCCGTCCTCGACGACATTTTTATTGCCAAAAACTACATCTATCTGAAGCTTTTGCCCCTTGCCCTCATTACCCTTTACTTTTTGCGGGGTCTTACCACCTTTTTCCAGGCCTATTTGATGCGTATGGCGGCCCTGCGCCTCTCAAATGACCTGCGGGAGAAAATGTATGACAAATTATTAAAAATCCCGGTAAGTGAAGTGGGGCGCGAAACCACCGGCCGCATCGTTTCAAGGGTAATTAACGATACCACCACTGTAGAACCCATACTTGCTGACGTCTTCAAGACCTTAACCCTTGAAGGGCTTACGATCATCACCCTGGTCTCGGTAGCCGTCTCAAGGAGATGGGATTTAGCCCTGCTTTCCTTCACCGTCTTTCCGGCCGTAGCCTTTGGCGCCCGTCAGATGAGCAAAAAGGCCCGCAAGACCCGCCACCGCGCCCAGCAGGAGATCGCCAATCTCACGCATCGGGTAAACGAAAGCCTTCTGGGAATGCGGGAGATAAAAATTTACCGGCAGGAAAGCTCCCTTCTCCAAAAATTCCGTCAGGAATTATGGGCTTACTATCGCTTTCTCTTAAAAGTCACCAAATACCGGGAAGGTTCCAAACTGATCGTGGACCTGCTCACCGGGGTAGGCGGGGCCCTGGTCCTCACCTACGGTGGTTTTCTCATCGTGCGGGGCACCATCACCCCGGGAGACTTTTTCTCCATCCTTACGGCCATCCTGATGACCTTCACCCCGGTTCGCAAAATTTCCCGGGCCTACACGGGGATACACGACGCTGCAGCTGCCCTTGAGCGCATCGAGGAGGTGCTCTCCTATCCGGAAGAAAAAGGCGGGCCACGGAAGGCCTCAGCTCCCGAAAAAGACCTCTGCCTGGCCCGGGTCTCCTTCAAATACCCCCACACCTCCGAGTGGGTCTTAAAAGATGTCGAGCTTGAGATCCCGGCTGGTAAAGTTACCGCCATCGTGGGGCCGAGCGGAGCGGGAAAGACCACCCTCGTCTCTCTTATCCCCCGCTTTTATGATCCCACCCTGGGCAAGGTGCTGCTTGATGGCATCGATCTCAAGGAGTTTGACCTGGCCTCCCTCCGCGGCCTCATCGGCCTGGTCTCCCAGGATATCATCCTTTTCAACGCCACGGTTTACGAAAACATTGCCTTCGGAAAACCAGAGGCCAGCCGGGAAGAGGTCATTCAGGCGGCCAGGCTGGCTTATGCCCACGAATTCATTGAAAAACTTCCCCGGGGCTACGATACCATCCTGGGGGAGAAGGGGTTTTCTCTTTCAGGGGGGCAAAAACAGCGCCTGGCCATTGCCCGGGCCATCCTCAAAAACCCGCCCATCCTTATTCTGGATGAGGCCACAAGCCATCTTGATGCCGTCTCGGAACAAAAAGTCCAGCAGGCCCTGGAGGGGCTCATGCAGGGGAGAACCACCATCGTCATCGCCCACCGCCTTTCCACCGTTAAAAATGCCGATCTTTTGGTGGTGATGGATCACGGAAAAATCGTGGCTCAAGGCCGCCACGAAGAGATAATAAAACGCTGCCCTCTTTACCGGGAGCTCTATCATAGTTTCTCGCGCTCCGGCAAAGTAATCCCCTTAAAAAAGAGGCGTGTTTAATTCCATCCCATGGAGCTTGAGAAGTTCTGGCGCCAACTGGCCCCTTTTCTTTCCCCCCTTGGTCTTCTCTACGGAAAATTCATGCTCATAAGGCGCAAAGCTTACAGACGCGGGCTTTTTGCGGCCTA
Organism: Thermodesulfobacteriales bacterium; assembly: GCA_026985945.1. Lineage (GTDB taxonomy): Bacteria > Desulfobacterota > Thermodesulfobacteria > Thermodesulfobacteriales > Thermodesulfatatoraceae > Thermodesulfatator. The sequence continues at coordinate 1,599 of JALSPN010000026.1, read as the reverse complement.
TCGGCCCCGGGCCTTCGTGATAAGTGTAGGCAATATCACCCTGGGGGGTGAGGGGAAGACCCCTCTCGTCCTCTGGCTTGCCAGCTTTTTGAAGGCCAGAGGAATACGGGCGGCTATCCTTACCAGGGGCTATAAGGGCAGGTTTAAGGGGCCTGCTATCGCCAGCCGGGGAGAAGGCCCTCTTTTTGGCCCTGATGCCATAGGGGATGAAGCCTATTTGCTGGCGCTAAAGAGCAGGAGCCCGGTCATGGTGGCCAGAGACCGGGTGCAGGGCGCCTTCTGGGCCATCAAGGAATTCGAGGCCGAAGTCCTGATCCTTGATGATGGTTTCCAGCATCTAAGGCTTGAAAGGGACCTGGATCTTCTGCTTTTTTCCGCTCTGAGAGACCCTTTTAAAGAAAAGGTCTTCCCTGCAGGCCGTTTAAGAGAACCCCTCTCGGTGCTCAAAGGGGCTTCGGCCTTCATCCTCACCAAGACCAACCTTGCCCGAGATGGAGGGAAAAGGCTCTTTAAGAGGCTTACTCCCTTTGAAAAGCCGGTATTTAAAATTCCGTATCTCAATCAGGGCCCCTACCCTCTCGGGAAGGAGCAGACAAAGCCCCTGCCGAGACGGGTCTTTGCCTTTGCGGGTCTGGGAGACAATACTTCCTTTTACGAAAGCCTTAAAGGGCTTAACATCAGCCCGGTAGGCTTCCGGGCCCTTCCAGACCACGTCTCTTATACCCCCACCCTTATCAGGAGCCTCCTTGACGAGGCCCAACGCCTTGGGGCCGAAGCCCTTTTGACCACTGAAAAAGACGCCGTTAAACTTCTGACATTTAAAGATGAGCTTAAATCGTGTTACGTTTTGCCTCTTGAGGCCTCACCGGGGAGGGATTTTGAAGAATTCGTCCTGCAAAAAATCCGGCTCCATACCGGTTTTTGAAATTCCTGCAGACACCCGGGCCGTTTTTATCAGGCGCCCCAATCGTTTCTTGGCCCTGGTTGAGAAGGACGGAAAGGTCCTTGAGGCCCACGTTCATGATCCGGGAAGGCTTCCCGATCTTTTAGTCCCCGGGAACGAAGTCCTGCTGAAATATGCTTCTAGAGCCGGGCGGCGCACCTCCTGGAGCCTCCTTGCAGGGAAGGCCGAAGGATACTGGGTCTTTGCCAATGCGGGCTATCATCGCCAGCTAAGCGGAAAAATCCTCTCGTCTTTCGGGAAAGAACTTTTCAAGGGGCTTGAAACCTTTTCTCCAGAACCACGCCTTGAAGGGGCAAGGCTTGACTATCTCTTTCAGATGGAAGACGGGGTGCCGGTTTACGTGGAGATCAAAGGCTGCACCTGGGCCAGAGGAGAAGAGGCCCTTTTCCCGGATGCCCCTACCGTTAGGGGACAAAAGCACCTCCGACATCTGCTGGAATTAAAAAGAAAGGGCTTTGGAGCCCTTCTATGGATCCTGTGTTTCCGGAAGGAAGCCGGCTGTTTCAGGCCGGCTTACGAAATAGACCCGGAATTTGCAAGACTCTTTGAGGAGGCCTTGAAAGCCGGGGTGGAAGTGCGGGTCAGCAAACTGTGTTACGACGGAGAAAAGATATATCTTCAGGGCGAATTGCCCC
>JALSPN010000025.1 GCA_026985945.1 Thermodesulfobacteriales bacterium | reverse complement strand
AGGCCTTTTAAAGGCCGAGCTTTAGTCGTTTTTCTTGGAGCCTTTAAGAAAATACCTGAAGACCACTTCTGCCTGTTCCAGGGCACAGAGTTCCCCACACATGGAACAGCGGCGGTCTTTTACGGATTTCCTCTCTTCGACGATCCGTCGGGCATCTTCAGGAAAAAGCAGGCTTTCAAAAACTCTGGCCCACTTGAGATCTCGCCGGTCCTTGCTGGCCTGCATGTCCCGAAGGTCGGCCCTTCCCCGCAGTTTGACGACGTCTCCCACGTGCGCGGCAAGTCTTGCGGCCTTCACTCCCAGGATCACATCTTCTTCGTTGGGCAGAGAAAGGTGCTCTGCCGGGGTGACATAACAGATGAGGTCAGCACCGGCTTTGGCGGAAAGCGCCGCCCCGATGGCGGCGGTGATATGATCAAAGGCCGCTCCCACATCCGTTGGCAGGGGGCCGAGCATGTAATAAGGGGCACCGCCTGACATTTTTTTGGCGAGCAGGACGCTGGCTTCAATCTCATCCAAGGGGACATGCCCCGGGCCTTCCACCATTACCTGGCAGCCTGCTTCCCGGGCCATCTCAGCAAGCTCGCAATTGATGAGAAGTTCTGCTACCTGAGCCCTGTCCAGGGAGTCGTGAATGGCCCCGGCTCGCAAACCATTGCCCAGGGAAAGGACGGTATCGTATTTTTTGAGGATTCCCACCAGGCGGTCAAACTGTTCATAAAGCGGGTTTTCCCTTTTGTTTTTTACCATCCACTGGGCCATGAGGCTTCCGCCTTTTGAGACCAGGCCCCCGTACCGATAACCCTGTTTTTCAAGCCGCTTCATGGTGAAGAGGTTTATTCCACAGTGGATGGCCATAAAGGCCATGCTGTCTGCACATTGCTTTTCAATAAGATCGAAGAGAAACTCGGGATCAAGCCTTGCAGGGTCATGATATTTCCGGATTACTTCACAGAAGGCCTGATAGAGGGGGACATTTCCCACCGGAAGGCTTACGGAGGCCACGATTTCACGCCTGATGGCATCGATGTCTCCGGCAGCAGAAAGCTCCATAAGAGTGTCGGCCCCGGCTTCTTCTGCCAGGCGGGCCTTTCGCTTTTCAAGCTCCGGGTCACAGAGATGGCTTGAGGTCCCCACCGAGGCGTTGACCTTGGTGCGCAAACCGGCACCCACTCCCACGGCCTTGCCGCTCTGGGGGGCCTTGATGATCACGATTCTGCCCTCAGCTACCCCTTCCCTGACAAATTCCGGGCTTAGCCCTTCGGCTGCGGCCACCTGTTCTATAGCCGGTGTAATTTTGCCTTTGCGAGCAGCTTCAAGTTCGGTCATCTAAAGCTCCACTCCTTTCCTGGTATATTCTGCCACCAGATCTCCCACCTCCGTGGTGGTGTAACCCATCTTGCCGGCGGAAAGACTCTTGAGATGATCCCGGCAGACCTTAATAACCGCCTTTTCGATGGCCTGCGCGGCATCTTCTTCTTCCAGATGTTCGAGCATCATCATCCCGGCACAGATGGCCGCCAGAGGATTGATGACATTTTTGCCGGTGTATTTTGGGGCCGACCCCCCGATGGGTTCAAACATGGAAACCCCTTCGGGATTAATATTTCCACCGGCAGCAATTCCCATTCCGCCCTGAATGATGGCTCCGAGATCCGTGATGATGTCGCCAAACATGTTGTCGGTAACGATGACATCAAACCATTCGGGATTTTTGACAAACCACATACAGGTGGCATCTACATGGGCATAAGAAGTTTTGATGTCAGGATACTCCCTGGCCACCTCGTAAAAGGTTCTCTCCCAGAGATTCCAGGCGTAGGTTAAGACGTTGGTTTTACCAACCAGGGTGAGTTCTTTTTTCTTGTTTCGTTTGCGGCAAAATTCAAAGGCGTAACGAATGCAGCGCTCCACCCCGAACCGGGTGTTGATGGATTCCTGAACCGCTACTTCCTGCGGGGTTCCCTTGCGCAGAAAGCCCCCTCCTCCCGCGTAGAGGCCTTCGGTATTTTCTCGAACCACGACAAAGTCTATATCTTCAGGGCCTTTGTCTTTGAGAGGAGTCCAGACTCCAGGGTAAAGCTTTACCGGACGAAGATTGATGTATTGATCCAGTTCAAAGCGGATGCGCAGAAGAATTTCCTTCTCCAGGATGCCGGGGGGCACATCAGGATGCCCGATGGCCCCGAGATAGATGGCATCGTGTTTTTTGAGCTCCTCAATCCCGCCCTCCGGGATGGTTTCCCCCGTCTGAAGATAGCGTTCACCACCCCAGTCAAAATAGGTGTATTTCAGGGTAAAGCCAAATCTTTCCGCCGCGGCATCAAGGACCTTTACGCCCTCCCTGATGACCTCCGGCCCGGTGCCATCTCCCGGAATAACGGCAATATGGTATGTTTTTTCTGCCATATAAATCCTCCTTAAATTCTGGCTTTCTTTTGAATATGCCCTTTTTAGTAAGAGAATGAGGATTCTTCAAGGCACTATTTGCAAGCGGAGTCTAGATAGTTCTGGAAGATATGTTTAGCCTTAAGCAAAAATTTTTTTAGAGAGAGAAAGGGATGAGAAGACGGATCTATCTTCGGAAAAAGACCCTTAAAGAGGCCCTGGGGCTTCTCCTTTCTTCCTGCCCCTGGGAGGAATTTTTGAAGACCGAGAGGATCCCGGTGCGAAAGGCTTCGGGGCGGATTACCGCCGAGGCCATATATGCCAGGCGTTCTGTTCCCGCCTTTAACGCGGCTGCTATGGATGGTATTGCCGTTCAGGCGGAAAAGACTTTTTCCGCAAGTGAATATCAGCCCCTGCGTCTAAAGGTGGGCCAGGAAGCCCACTTCGTGAATACCGGAGAGCCCCTGCCTCCTGAAACCAACGCCGTTATCATGATCGAAGAAGTCCATCAGGTCTCTCCTGAAGAAGTAGAAATCATGGCCCCGGCTTATCCCTGGCAGCATGTGCGCAAGATAGGGGAAGACGTGGTGGAGGGAGAGCTTCTTTTTCCTCCCCACCATCTCCTTCGCCCCTGGGATCTGGGCGCCCTTCTGGCCACGGGGCACCTTGAGGTTCCGGTCAAAGAGCGCCCCCGGGTGGCCATCATTCCTACGGGAGATGAGCTTGTGCTTCCTGAAGAAGCTACTTCTGAAATTCTGGCCTCCGGTTACACGGTGGAGTTTAACTCCGCCATGATAGCAGCTCTCGTGGAAGAGTGGGGCGGAGAGGCCCGGGTTTTTCCGCCGGTGCCTGACCAGAAGGAAGAAATAAAACGCTTTATCCTTAAGGCCCTTGAAGATGCCCATCTGGTGGCAGTGCTTGCCGGCTCTTCGGCCGGGGCCAAAGATCACACGGCCAATCTGGTGGAAGAACTTGGAGAGCTCCTCTTCCATGGAGTGGCCATGATGCCCGGCAAACCGGCGGTTTTCGGCACCATCAAGGGAAAGCCCGTTTTGGGGGTACCGGGGTATCCGGTTTCGGCGGTGATGGCCTTTGAAAAACTTATGAAACCTGCTTTTGAAGCCATGCTGGGGATAAGACTTCCCGCCCGTCCTCAGGAAGAGGCCTTCTGCGGGAGGAAAATCCCTTCGCGTCCGGGGACCAGAGAATTTTTACGGGTAAAGCTGGGAGAGGTAGCCGGAAGGAAGGTTTTTATTACCCTTAAGCGGGGGGCTGGAGCCATCACCACTCTTAGCCGGGCTGACGCCCTGTGTGAAATACCTGAAGATTGGGAAGGGCTCTCCCCGGGGGAGAAAATAAGAGTCGAGCTCTTGCGGCCTGAAAAAGACCTTTCCCGCACCGCCCTGGTGGTTGGCAGCCACGACCTGGCCCTTGATATCCTTTCCGAATTTCTGAAGAAAAGGTCCCCCTGGTTTGAGCTCTCCATAGCTCACGTGGGGAGTCTGGGAGGCATTCTGGCCTTAAGAGACGGGCTGGCCCACATGGCAGGAACGCACCTCTTTGATCCCCAAAGCGGAGAATTTAATCTTCCTTATATTGAGAAATACCTTTCGGGTCACCCGGTGGTCCTGATCCATTTTGCTTATCGTGAGCAGGGGCTTATAGTGCCCAAAGGGAATCCTGCCGGAGTTACAGGCCTCAAAGAGATAATTGAAAAGGGGCTTCGGTTTATTAATCGTCAGCCCGGAGCAGGCACCAGAGTTCTCCTCGATTATTATCTCGAGAAACTTGGTCTTTCTGCCGAAGACCTTAAGGGTTACGAAGACGAAGAGAACACTCACCTGGGGGTGGCGATTGCGGTGGCTACGGGCCGGGCGGATGTGGGCCTCGGGATCTGGGCGGCGGCCCGGCTTCTCGGGCTTGATTTTGTGCCCCTTTTTCGCGAAAGGTATGACCTCCTCCTGAGGAAGGACTTTTTCGAATCCCCCTTCTGGCAGGAGATCGCTTCTGTCCTTTCTTCAGAGCCCTTCCAGGAGAAGGTGAAATCCTTAGGCGGCTACGATGTCTCCCGGATGGGGAAGATCCTTTACGAAGGCCCCTGACCTGCGGGCCGAGGGGTCTTATTTCTTCTCCTGGGGCCTTAAGAAAGATAGACCCGCAGATGAGAATCCTGATATCCTCTGGGGCAAGAGGGGTGAAAAGCCTTACAAAGTCTCTTTTTTCGTCTATCTCTTCCAGAATGGCAAGCCCCAGGTGTCTTCTTCCATCACTTATTCCCAGAAGGAGTTGCGGCTGAAGCCTTCTCAGGCGTTGCCAGACGATATCTTTTAAAGAAATGGTAATACTGCTGGCCTCTTGAAAATAACTCCGGTAAGCCTCCTCTCTCCTCCTTTTCCTTTCCGAAGGATCTTTGATCCCTATCTCCGGCGGCACACTTATCTCAAGGATCTTTAAGTGCCGAAAGCCCGCAAGAATGGGATCAAGTTCTTTCCCTCTCTTAAGGGCCACGATGAGGTCCGGGGCCAGATTTTCGATCTGAAAGGTTTTAAGGGCCACCCCCGGCCCCTTGATAAGCCCGGTGGTATTGATAATGGTGGTTTCGGCTCTACTTTTCCGCAGAAGGATCCCGGTCCCTACCACCAGAGGCAGCAGGTGTCCTACCGGAGAAGTGGCTCCCACGAAATAAATTTCTTCTGCCGGAAAGGGCCTTGCTTTTTCCAGATCTTCCAGGGCAAGATGACGCAAGCCAATGGTGGTAGGCGGGCCCACGTCCTTTTGTCCGATGTCTGCATCGAGGAGGGCTACGGAGTGCCCCGCCTCAAGGAGGGACCGTGCCAGGAGGAGACAGAAGGTGCTTTTGCCAGCATCTACCCCTCCCAAGACCAGGATTTTGCGCGGGGGAGCTTTAAGGATCTGCTCAAAGGCCCTTTGCCAGAGGTCAG
>JALSPN010000024.1 GCA_026985945.1 Thermodesulfobacteriales bacterium | reverse complement strand
AAAACAGCCGAGATAAAGAAGGCCCTACGGCGCCCGAATCTGGCAGGGATGGAATAAAGCCCTTTCTGGCGGTCGAAGTCTTCGTCCAGACAGGCGTAAAGGATATCAAAGCCCGCCACCCAGAATAAAACCCCGGCAGAAAGAAGAAGAGGGATCAAATCAAACCGGGGGGTGATGGCAATCCAGCCTGCCAGGGGGGCCAGACCGATGGCAAGCCCTAAAAAGACGTGGCAGAGCCAGGTAAAGCGCTTGGTATAGGAGTAGGCAAGGATAACAAAGAGGGCCACCGGTGAAAGTTTAAAAGTAAGGGAATTTAAGGCCCGGGCACAGAGGAAAAAGCCCCCCACCGCCACCAAAAATAAAATCCAGGCGTCCTTTTTACTCACTTCTCCGGTCACCAGGGGCCTTTTCCTAGTGCGAGGATTTTCCGCATCAAAGGGAAGGTCCACGAGGCGGTTGAAGGTCATGGCCGCGGTTCTCGCCCCCACCATGGCTCCCAGGATGAGAAGGCTTTTAGTGAGGGGAGGGGCCCCTTCTGCTGCCAGAAAGGCCCCGGTGAAGGCAAAAGGAAGGGCAAAAATGGTGTGTTCGAATTTGATCATTTCAAGCAGGATGCGGAGCTTGCGCCACATTACTTGAGACCTCGCCAGCGTTTGAGATTTTCTACCTCAAGCCCTAAGAAGTCTGCCACCCTGGCCGCAAAAAAGTCTACTACTTCTTCAAGGGTCTGGGGACGATGGTAGAAGGCCGGCATGGCCGGATAGATAATAGCCCCTGCTTCGGCCGCGGCAAGCATGTTTTTGAGATGTATCTGGTTAAGGGGAGTCTCACGCACCACCAGGATGAGGGGGCGTCTTTCTTTGAGCATCACGTCGGCAGCCCGGGTGATGAGGTTTTTGGCAAGGCCGGTGGCAATGGCCGCTAGCGTGCCCATGGTGCAGGGGATGACCACCATGGCCTGGTAACCGGCCGAACCGCTTGCCGGGGGAGCGGCAATATCTTCCTCGCGGTAAAGCCGGGAGGTAAAGTTCTGGAGTCTTTCGGCAGAAAGCCCGGTCTCCAACGGGAGGACTTTTTCTGCAGCCCGAGAGATAATGACTTCGCTTTCGTGCCCCAGCCTCTTGATGAGTTTTAAAAAAGAAAGGGCGTAAGGGCTTCCGCTGGCACCGGTAATGCCCACCAGGATCTTCATTTTTGTTTGGCCTCCCGGGCAGCTTTACGGGCCAGCTGATCACATCTTTCATTTTCAGGATGGCCAGCGTGGCCTTCTACCCAGTGCCAGGAGATGTCGTGCTGTTTGAGAAGGGCCGCCAGGCGTTCCCAGAGATCCCGATTTTTGACCTTCTTTCCCCCTCTGGTGCGAAAATCGTTTTTGAGCCAGCGGGGAAGCCACTGGGTAACTCCGTCTTTGAGATAACGAGAATCCGTATAAATCTTGAGGCGACAGGGCTTTTTAAGGCTCTCCAGGGCCTTGATGGCCGCCAAAAGCTCCATACGATTGTTGGTGGTGTGGGGTTCTGAACCGGAAAGAGTCTTTTCCTGATCCTTGAAGCGCAGGATTGCGGCCCACCCCCCTGGCCCCGGGTTCCCAAGGCAGGCGCCGTCAAGAAATATCTCTACTTCCGGAAGATCTTGAGGGGTTTGAAGGCTTTTTTCGAGTTCTCTGAGGATTTCAAGGCCACTTGAAGTCCCCAAACGATCGGCTCCGGCTTCAAGAAGGGCAAGGGCCTGGTCAAGAGACCTTATACCACCGGCAGCTTTGACTTTGAGACGCCCGGAGGCCCTGCGGGCCAGAACTCTGACATCCTCTACGGTGGCTCCTCGCGGGCCAAAACCGGTGGAAGTCTTTACGTAATCCACCCCGCAAGCAGCCAGAACATCCACCAGCCTTTCCATTTCTTCCCGGCTTAAAAAGGCACATTCGATGATGGCCTTGGTGGTAGCGTTGGCGGCAGCTGCCAGAATTTCGTTGACCTCTCCAGCGACAAATTCCAGCCGCCCCTCTTTTACCCAGCGCAGATTGATCACAAAATCGATCTCCTGGGCCCCACAGGAAAGGACCTCCCTGGTTTCAAAGGCCTTCACACTGGTGAGTTGAAAACCCAGGGGGAATCCCACCACGGTGCAGACCTTAACCGGGCTTTCTTTAAGAAGCTCTGCGGCGTAAGGAACAAAAGTGGGTGACACACACACCGCTGCCACTTCATAACGACGGGCCCCGGAGCAGAGTTTTTCGATCTCTCTGGCTGTGGCTACCGGAGAAAGTAAAGTAAGATCTAGGTGAGCGGCTAAATCTTTTACGGAGGTTATTTTCATGGCGTCATATTATCCCATCTTTCTCAAGATAGAGCAAAGGCCCTGTGTGGTGATCGGAGGCGGGAAAGTGGCCGAGAGAAAAATAGAAAGCCTCCTTAAACGGGCCGCAAGAGTAAAGGTCATCTCTCCTGAGGTCACAGAAAAGATTTCTTCCTGGGCAAGAGAGGGGCTTCTGGAACTGGTGCCAAGACCTTACCAACGGGGGGACCTTGAGGGTGCTTTTCTGGTGATCGCGGCCACCGATAATCCCCAGGTCCAGAAAGAAGTGTTCGCGGAGGCCGAAGAGAGGGGAGTTTTTTGCAACGTGGTGGATAAACCGGCCCTTTGTTCTTTTATCGTGCCCTCGGTGGTAGAGCGGGGTAGGCTCCAGATAGCCATTTCTACCTCCGGGGCAAGCCCCGCCCTGGCCAGACGCCTGCGAGAGCAACTGGAAGGACTTTTCGGCCCGGAATACGAAGAATACCTGGAACTTATGGCCCTCTGGCGAGAAGAGATCCTTTCCCGGGAGCTTGATGAAAAAGAACGCCGTCAAATTTTTGAACAGCTGGTTCTGGCCCCCGTCCCCCTCTGGCTTAAAAGAGGAGAGCGCAAACACCTTGAAGCGCTGGCAAGGAGCCTTAATCTTCCGCTTCCCGCAAAGAAATGACCACCCTTTTCAAAGGGCGTCTGAAGTCTGGTTCGTTTGAGATGGTCTGTCTTTTTGATGCTGAAGGCCGCCTTCTTCACCTGCATTTTGCACCGGAGCCTGGCCGGCATTTTCTCCTGAGATTCCAGAAGTATGTCGGAAGGTTTAAAGAGAAAGAGGCCCCTTTCTCCTGGGAAGGGGCTCTCCAAAAGGTCCTGGAAGGGTATTTTTCCGGTCGGTTAAAAAGGCCTTCCTTTCCTCTCCTTCTTCTGGGAACACCTTTTGAAAAACAAGTCTGGGAGATTGTTAAAAGCATTCCTTACGGGGAGGTGCGCACCTATTCCTGGGTGGCTGAAAGGCTTGGCAACCCCGGGGCCAGGAGGGCCGTAGGGCGGGCCCTGGCGGCTAATCCGGTCCCCATCTTTGTCCCCTGTCATCGAATTGTCGCCCGCCATGGCCCGGGCGGATTTTCTCAAGGCCTTAAAATCAAAAGAAAACTTCTGCTCCTTGAAGGGGCTCTTCGTCAATAGTTTGACACTACTTCTCTTTAAAAAACCCCTTTCCTTTAAGAGATTTCTCCTTGCCTCAACTTTAGGCCCCCTTTTTTCTGGCATCCTCCTTGCAATTTCTTCAGGAGCAACCCTTAGAGGAGGATTTTATGGCGGAGAAAGACAAAAAGGCCCCTGAAGGTGAAGAAAAGAAGGGAGGCAAGAAAAAGCTCCTTCTCTTTATCATTATCGGTGTAGTTTTGCTGGCCGGAGTAGGAGGAGGGGCCTACTTTTTCCTCTTTGCCAAGAGTCCTCCGCCGGAAGAGCAGGAAAAAGAAGCCCCTCCACCAGAGCCCGAGGTAGGTCCTTTCCTCCAGCTTGATCCCTTTATCGTTAATCTGGCTGATCCTACAGGCCATCGGTATCTTCGGGCCAAGATCACCCTTGAGTTTCGCAATGACGAGGCCTTTCAGAAGGCCAACGAGCGTATTCCCCAGATAAACGACGCCATCATCATGGTCCTTTCCAGCAAGACCGTGGAGGAGATGCTTTCTCCGGAGGGGAAGCTTGAGCTTCGGCTGGAATTGATCCGCAAGCTCAACAACCTTCTGGGGCCAGACAGTGTCCGGAACATTTATTTCACCCAGTTTGTGGTGCAGTAAGCCATGGGAGAGATCCTTTCTCAGGAAGAAATAGACGCCCTTTTAAGTGGTATTGACGAAGGAGCGGTTGATACCACTCCGGAGGAGCCGGCATACGACGAGTCCGAGGTCAAACCCTTTGACTTCCGGAACTACACGGTAGCGGCCCGCCTCAAGATGCCGGGCCTGGAGGTGGTAAACGATTATTTCGCCCGTGGCTTCAGGGGCACCCTTTCTTCCATGCTGCGAGAAGTGGTGGATATTGTGGCCCTTCCCATCAAGATGGAGCGTTTCAAGGATTTCCTGAACCGGATTCCGGTGCCTGCCTCTTTGCACCTTTTTAAGATCGAGCCCCTGCGGGGGCATTGTCTTCTTAATTTTGAAAGTCGTCTGGTCTTTGCCTTTGTGGAGAGGTTTTTGGGGGGGAGCGGGCGCCGGATGACCCGGGTGGAAGGGCGAGAATTTACTCATATCGAGCAGCGCCTCATTAAACGGGTGGTGGAAGCAGCCCTTCACGAGCTTGAAAAGGCCTGGCGCGGGATTCACCCCGTCAAGCCCCAGTATGTCCGCAGCGAAATCAACCCCCAGTTTGCCCGGGTAATGCAACCTGATGAGACGGTGGTGGTCTGCACCTTCAATCTGGAGCTTGAAGATCTCAAGGGCGATTTACTGATCTGTTACGGTCTGGGAACCCTTCAGCCGGTTAAGACCAAACTTTATTCTCCTTTTCAGAGCGATGAAGATGCCGATCCCTACTGGCGTCAGCAACTGGAAGAAATCATTCGTTCCGTGGTGGTGGAGCTCCTGGTTCCCCTGGGCTCTGCCGAGGTCTCCGGGCGGGAGCTTCTGGATCTTAGCGAAGGGGACATTATTCAGCTGGATGCCAAGATAGACCAGCCCCTTCCGGTTTATATCGCCGGCATCAAAAAAATGCTTGGCGAGCTGGGGCTTTACCGGGGGCGTAAAGCCATTCGGGTGCTCGAATTTTTAAAAGAGGAGTGAAGATATGTCTGAGGAACTCCGTCAGGACGACATCGATGCCCTTCTGGAACAAAACGAAGAGAAAAAAGAGGCGGCTCAGGCACAGGAAAAAAGTGAAGAGGCTTCTTCTGGCGAAAATTCTCAGGTGGGAGACGCCGAGGCCGACCTTCTGGCCCAGTGGGAAGAGGCCTTAAAAGAGGCCAAGGAGGCTGAAGCAAAGCCTGAGCCACCCAAAGAGGAAAAGAAAGAGCCTCCACCGGCTTCGCAACCCAGTTTTGAGGAATTCCGTCAAACCGAAGGGGGCGAAGGGCATCCGAGTCTTGATTTTATTCTTGATATTCCCCTGGAGATCTCTGTGGAGATCGGCCGTTCCAAGATGATCATCAACGACCTTCTCAAGCTTTCACAGGGCTCCATCATCGAGCTCAACAAAATGGCCGGAGAACCCGCTGAGATTTATGTCAACCAGAGGCTTATGGCCCGCGGGGAAGTGGTGGTCGTAAACGACCGCTTTGCCGTAAGGCTTACAGAGATCATCTCTCCTCAGGAACGGGTGAGGCAGCTGGGGTCATGAACGGATTGGCGCTTTATCTGGAAGTTTTGGGGCTCACGCTGCTTTTGTGCGGGGCCCTGGTGCTCTTTTTCTGGGGGATCAGGCGTTTCCGTGGTGTGCGGGGGGATTCCTCACAGGCCATCAAGCTTCTGGCCTTACGCCCCCTTTCCATGAAAGCCCAGCTCCTCCTGGTGGAGGTGGAGGGGCAAAAACTCCTTCTGGGGCTTGGAGAAGGCGGCCCCAGGTTAATCTGCCGGCTGGGAAAGGGCGATGCGAAAAAAGATTAAGCTTGCTATTTTGTGGATTTTGATCCCCAAAATCTCTTACGCCCTCACTCTCCCCACCCTGCGCCTGGGGCTTGAAGAGGCCAAAAGCCCCGAGCAGATGGCCACGGTGCTACAGATCTTACTCCTTCTTACCATTCTTTCCGTGGCCCCGGCCCTTTTGCTGATGCTGACCTCTTTTACCAGACTGGCGGTGGTCTTTTCCCTTCTCAGGCACGCTCTTGGCACCCAGCAAACGCCCCCTAACCAGGTCCTCATCGCCCTGGCCCTTTTCCTCACCTTCTTCATCATGAGCCCGGTCTTCAGCCAGGCTTATGACCAGGCAGTAAGGCCCTATCTGGACGGCGAGATAGGCGATGAGCAATTTTTCAGGTCCGCCCTTAAGCCCTTTCGGGAATTCATGTTTCGCAATACCCGCGAGAAGGATCTGGCCCTCATGATCAGACTTTCAGGAGATCCCAGGCCGGCCACCAAAGAAGAGGTAAAGACCCTTACCCTCATTCCGGCCTTTATGATCAGCGAGTTGCGCTCGGCCTTTGAGATCGGATTTTTGCTCTACATTCCCTTTCTCATCATCGACATGGTGGTGGCAAGTGTCCTCCTTTCGATGGGAATGATGATGCTTCCCCCGATTATGATCTCGTTGCCCCTTAAGATTCTGCTCTTCGTCCTGGTGGACGGCTGGAACCTTCTGGTGGGTTCCCTGGTAAAAAGTTTTTTTTAGGAGGCCTTGGATGACGGAAAACATGGTCCTCGGGCTGGCAAGACAGGCTATCGAGCTTACACTTCTGGTCTCCTTACCCATGCTGGCAGCAGGCCTCATCGTGGGCCTCCTCATCAGCATTTTTCAGGCGGTAACTCAGATTCAGGAGATGACCCTTACTTTCGTGCCCAAAATCGTGGCGGTTCTCCTGGCACTTTTGATTTCTTTCCCCTGGATTATGCGCAAAATGATCGCTTTTACCGAACAAATCATCCTGGGGATCCCGGGGTATTTGAAATGAACGGAGATTTCTACCAGTTTCTGGCCCGCTACGCCCTGGACTTTGCCCTCGTGCTGGTGAGGGTGGGCTTTTTCCTAGCCTTTTTGCCGGTCTTGGGGAGTCGTCTGGTGGCACTTCCCATAAAGGCCAGCCTGGCCCTCATCCTTTCCCTCGTTTTTACTCCCCTGGTGGTGCAGACCGAGCGGTTCCCTGAAAACGTCTGGGAATTCGCCTTATGGGCCCTGCCAGAGGCCCTTTTAGGGATGGCTCTCGCCTTCATGATCCGTTTGATACTGGCCGGCATCCAGTTTGGCGGTCAACTTCTGGGGTTCCAGATGGGCTTTGGGGTGGCCAACGTGATTGATCCCGCCACCGGGGTCCAGGCCCCGGTGCTTGCGCAGGTGGCCTACCTCATCGCCCTCCTTCTCTTTCTCATCTTCGACATTCATCATTTCTTCCTGCTGGGCCTGGGAGAAAGTTTCCGGCTTTTGCCCCCCGGGAGCCTGGTCTTCAAGAAAGACCTTTTTGAACTCCTGGTTGAAAAGGGGGAGCTCATCTTCGTCATAGGGCTCAAGATCCTGGCCCCGGTGATGGCCATTTTGCTTCTGGTCCAGATTGCGCTGGGGATCGTCTCCCGTTTTGTGCCCCAGATAAACGTGATGATCGTAAGTTTTCCGCTTACCATCGGGCTGGGGCTTTTTTTCTTCGGTCTTACACTTGAGATACTGGCCGGGGTTTTACGCCCGGCTTACGGGGAAGCAGTAAGGTTCATGCCTTTGATCATGAAATTTTTTAGGGGTTAGAAAGTGCCCGAGGAAAGTCTGCAGGAAAAGACCGAAGAGCCTACTCCGAGGCGGCGAGAAGAGGCCCGTAAAAGAGGACAGGTAGCCAAAAGCCGGGAGGTGGCGGCGGTGGCAGTCCTCTCCGGGGGGCTTCTGGCCTTTGTTCTGGGTGGCCAGTATATACTGACCCAGCTTTTCGTTACCTATCGGGTCTTTTTCAATCTTTCCACCTGGAGAGGGCTCGATATTTACGCTGCTCAGGGTATCCTCTGGCTGGCAGTCAAGCTGGCCATAAAGGCCCTCCTCCCTCTGCTTATCTTTCTCCTCCCGGTGGCCTTTCTCTCCCTTTACCTTCAGGTGGGAAGTGTGGCGGCCTGGGAGAGCCTCCTTCCCAAGGCCGAAAGGATTGACCCCATCAAAGGCTTCAAGCGGCTCTTTTCTCTCCCGTCGTTGGTGGAATTGCTAAAATCCATTCTCAAGATCCTTCTCATTTCCTGGGTGGCTTATCTGGTGATCTCTTCGGAGAAAGAAAAGGTCCTCCTTCTGGCCCGGAGCGAGGTTCCAGAGCTTGGGCGGGCCCTTTTTATCCTGGCCCGCAATCTCTTCTTCAAGACCCTGATCGCCCTTCTGGTGCTGGCCATCCTGGATTTCCTTTTTCAGCGCTGGGAGACGGAGCGCCAGCTCCGAATGACGCGAGAAGAGCTCAAAGAGGAGCTCAAACAGACCGAAGGAGACCCCTGGGTCAAGTCCAGAATCCGGCAGATACAGCGGGCCATGGCCCAGAGGCGCATGATGGCGGAGGTCCCCAAGGCCGACGTGGTGATCACCAACCCCGTTCATTACGCCGTGGCCCTCAAATACGAGATGGAGGAGATGCCGGCCCCCAAAGTCCTGGCCAAGGGGCAGGGAAAGGTAGCTCTCCGGATCCGGGAAATTGCCGAAGAAAACGGCGTTCCGGTGGTGGAAAATCCTCCCCTGGCCCAGGCCCTTTATCAGGAGGTGGAGATCGGGGAGTTTATTCCGGCAGAGCTTTATCAGGCCGTGGCAGAGGTCCTGGCCTATGTCTATCGCCTGAAAGGAAAGGTGAGCTGAGATGGCAGAAAGGGCTTTACCGTTACCCAAAAATTTGAGCCTTGATCCCAGCAATCTGGCCATGGCCGCCGGGGTGGTCGGAATCCTTACCATTATGGTCTTTCCGCTGCCCCGCTACCTTATGGATTTCCTGATTTCTTTAAGTTTTAGCGTGGCCCTTCTTATCCTCCTCATGTCCATGTATATCAGGAAGCCCCTTGACTTTACGGCCTTTCCGGCCCTTTTGCTCGTAACCACCCTTTTCCGTCTCTCTTTGAATGTGGCCTCCACCCGGCTCATCCTTCTTCACGGCCACGAAGGGCCTTCGGCAGCAGGTCACGTGATCAAAAGCTTTGGTCAGTTCGTGGTCGGGGGAAACTATGTGGTGGGAGCCATCGTCTTTGCCATTCTGGTGATCATCAATTTCGTGGTGATCACCAAGGGTGCAGGCCGTATCGCGGAGGTGGCGGCACGCTTCACGCTTGATGCCATGCCGGGCAAGCAGATGGCCATTGATGCCGATCTCAATGCGGGGCTTATCGACGAAGCCGAGGCCAAAAGGAGGCGGGAAGAGATTGCCAAAGAGGCGGAATTTTACGGGGCCATGGATGGTGCCAGCAAATTCGTGCGCGGGGAAGCCATTGCCGGGCTCATCATCATGGCCATCAATGTAATCGGTGGCCTTATCATCGGTTCTCTGGAGAAAGGGCTTTCTATTTCGGAAGCAGCCCAGAGCTACACCCTTCTTACCATCGGTGACGGTCTGGTTTCTCAGATTCCGGCCCTCATCGTTTCCACCTCTGCCGGTATCATCATCAGCCGGGCGGCGGCTGAAGCCAGCATGGGAAAGGATTTTGCCCGGCAGTTTGCCACCCGGCCAGAGGCCCTGGCCCTGGCAGGAGGGATAGTTTTTATCTTCGGTCTTCTACCAGGGCTACCCACGGTGCCCTTTACCATGCTGGCCCTTTTACTGCTTGGGCTGGCCTATGTCGCCTACCGGACTCGCCGTGAGCTTGAGGCTGCCCCGGAAGAAAAAGAGGCCGAGGCCCCTTCTGTTCCAGAAGAAACGCCTTCAGAAGTGGTGGAAGAACTCCTGGTGGTGGACATCCTGGAGCTTGAGGTAGGGTATGCCCTCATCCCCCTGGTGGACGAATCTCAAGGGGGTGATCTTCTTGAGAGAATCCGTAACATGCGCCGCCAATTTGCCATGGAGATGGGGCTCATCGTGCCACCGCTTCACGTGCGAGACAATCTTCAACTCCGGCCCGGTGAGTATGTCATCCTCATCAAAGGGGTGGAGGTCGCCAGAGGAGAGCTCATGCCGGGGCACTACCTAGCCATGGATCCCGGAGACGTAAAGAAAAAGATAGAGGGCATTCCCACCACGGAGCCGGCTTTCGGGCTGCCTGCCCTCTGGATTCCGGAAGACAAAAAAGAAGAGGCCGAACTTGCCGGTTACACCGTGGTTGATCTCTCCACGGTGCTCGTCACCCACCTGGCAGAGGTTATCAAGGCCCACGCCGACGAACTCCTTGGGCGTCAGGAAGTGCAGCAGCTCCTGGATGCCCTGGCCAAACATTATCCCAAGGCGGTGGAAGAATGCCTTAATGTGGCCAATCTCGGAACAGTGCAGAAGGTGCTCCACAATCTCGTAAGAGAGCGGGTCTCCATCAGAGACCTTTTGACCATCGTGGAAACGATTGCCGACTACGGACAGCACATTAAAGATCCGGACCTTCTTACGGAATATGTGCGGCAGCGTCTCGGGAGGGTGATTGTCAAGCCCTATCTTGCCCCTGACGGGCGGCTTCACGCCGTGGCCGTGGGGGAAGACATCGAGGAGGCCATCAGGCGGTCTTTACAGCGGACGGATCAGGGGACCTTCTTGACCCTTGATCCCAAGATAGGGAGCCGCATCGTGGCGGCCTGTAGCCAGGCGGCGGAAAGGCTTGCGGCCCAGGGTTATAATCCGGTATTTCTCTCCGGGCCGGTTTCTCGCAGACACTTACGCCGCCTTATCGAACGCAGCCTTCCTCAGGCGGCGGTGATTTCGCAGGCCGAAATTCCCTCACAGGTCCAGGTAGAAATTCATGAAACAGTGAGGCTGGCGTAATGAAGGTGCAAAAATTTCGGGCTAAAACCTCTATGGAAGCCCTGGCCAAGGTAAAAGAGGCCCTGGGAGAGGAAGCGGTAATCCTCTCAACCCGCCGGGTGCGGGAGGGGGGAAAGTGGCTTTACGAGATGACCGCGGCGGTGGATTTTGATTCTCCCGAACCCGAGGCTCCTCCTCGAGGAAAGGAGGGGCTTTCTCTGGTGCTGAAAGAAATCGAGGGCCTCAAAAATCTTTTATACGGGCTTCAGAGCTCTCTTAGACCCCAAAGCCCCCTGGGAGAGAGTCTTCGCGAGCAGGGTGTGCCCTCAGAAGTCCTTAAATTATGGGGTGAAAATGGCGATCTTAATAAAGAGACCTTTCTCAAAAAGGTCTCAGAAGCGGTGGCCAGGAAGGTAGCTTTTCAAAGCTTTTCCCGGGTCCTGGTCTTTATAGGGCAGGCAGGGGTGGGTAAGACTACTTCTCTGGTAAAGCTCGCGGCACGCTTAAGTTGCGCCGGCAATCAGGTAGGGATTCTTTCCCTTGATACGGTGAGGGTGGGAGCCAGAGAACAGATAAGCCGCTTTGCAGAGCTCCTCGACCTTCCTCTCAAATTTGCAAGGCCGGAAGATTTTGCCGAGGTCCTGCCTGCCTGCAAGTGGGATTTCGTCCTGGTGGATACCCCGGCTCTTTCGGTCTCCTTTCCGGTGCATCATCTCTTCAAATTCCTTAAGGTTACAGACGAGGTAAGCTTTCACCTGGTCATAAGGGCCACGGAATCGGCTCTGGTAATAAAAACCCTCTGGCAAAAGTTAAAGGCTCTTCCGGTAGCTTCTCTTGTGATCACGCACCTGGGGAGCTGGGTCTCTTCCGGGCCCCTTTTCTGGATCTTCATGCCGGGGCTTCCCCCGGTGAGTTTTCTTTCTACGGGGGAGCGGGTGCCGGAAGACTTTGAAAGAGCCACACCCAAAAGGCTTCTGGGATTTCTCTTAAGGAATCTGGATGTGGAGGAGAATTATGCCGCTTGATTTGAGAGGAATGGAAAGAGGGCCGCGGGTCTTTGCCATTTCAAGTGGTAAGGGTGGAGTGGGGAAGACTACCCTTGCCGTGAATCTGGCCTTTGCCTTTGCAGCGGCCGGAAAAAAGGTCCTGATCTTTGACGGCGATCTGGGCCTGGCAAACGTAGATGTCCTTTTAGGCCTTACCCCTCGCTATCATATCGGCGACGTGCTGGTCGGGCGTTGTCGGCTCGAAGACATCCTCCTTGAAGGACCTTCCGGCCTGCTAATCCTGCCAGCAAGTTCTGGTTTTACCAGTCTTACCCAGCTTTCGGAGTCTCAAAAACTGCGCTTGCTAGAAGAATTTGAAGGGCTGGCCCTCGGCCTTGACTGGGTCTTTTTTGATACCCCGGCAGGTATCTCGGAAAATGTCCTCTACTTCAATCTTGCCTCTCAGGAAAGGGTCCTTATCTGCACCCCTGAGCCCACCGCCCTTACAGACGTCTATGCCCTTATTAAGGTCCTTTATCGCCGTCACGGGGTAAAAAGATTTCACCTGGTGGTGAACTGGACCAGGCGCCAGGGGCAGGGGCTTGAAATCTATCGTCAGCTTCTGCGGGTAATTGAAAGGTTTTTAGGGAGTATCTCCCTTAATTTCTTAGGAGATATTCCATTTGACCAGAGGGTTTCAGAGGCGGTGAAGACCCAGCAGCCGCTTTTAAGTCTTTTCCCGGAAGCTTCGGCCAGTAAAGCCATCCGCAGGATTGCCGGTGAACTTTCAGAAGTCAACATCAGGCCCTTTGAAGGAGGGCTTCAATTCTTTGGACGAAAAATGATGGGGGTTTGCGCATGAAAGCATCTTTAGCTAAGCAAGCGCCAGAAGTTTACAAAAAGAAGAACGAAAAGCTTTCTCTTCAGAAAAGAAACGAGCTCATTATTAAATACGCTCCCCTGATCAAATACGTGGCGGGGCGTTTGGCCATGAAGCTTCCTCCAAACGTGGATATTAATGACCTTATCAGCGTGGGAGTAATGGGCCTAATTGACGCTATTAATCGTTTTGATCCCAGCCGAAATATTCAATTTAAGACCTTCGCTGAATTTCGCATCCGCGGAGCAATGCTTGACGAGCTGCGTTCTTTGGATTGGGTACCCCGTTCGGTGCGGAAAAAGGCTGCCTTAATTGAAAAAGCCTATCAAGAACTTGAACAGAAGCTGGGCCGGCCCGCTGAAGATGACGAAGTAGCTGAAGAGCTCGGGATCAGTCTTGATGAATTTTATCGTCTCTTGGAAGAGACTAAAAACGTCTCTTTTATTGACATCGAAACCATCAAGCGCAAGATTCCGGATCTTAACGAGGAGGACATCTTTGATCTCATCGAAGATCCGGACCAGCCTGACCCTTTTGAAGACTGCGAACTCAAAGAATTACGGGATATCCTGGCGAAGGCCATCGATGAACTCCCGGAAAAAGAAAAGCTCGTCCTGAGCCTTTACTATTACGAGGGCCTCACCATGCGAGAGATCGGAGAAATTCTGGGTTACACGGAAAGTCGTATTTCCCAGCTCCACAGCAAAGCCCTGGCCCGTCTGCGGGCCAAACTTCAAGAAGAACTGCAGGATTATTTGGAGACTTAGGAAAAACGAAGAGGTATCCGATAAAGAAATAGAACAAAAATGAGGAGGGTTTAGATGGCCATGGATACCAACATGAGAGTGCTGGTGGTGGATGACTTTGCTACCATGCGAAGGATCATTAAGAACATCCTTTTACAGCTGGGTTTTAAAAATATCATCGAGGCCGACGACGGCACCACGGCCTGGGAGATCCTCAACAAAGGGGAAAAAGTTGATCTCATCATCTCGGATTGGAACATGCCCAAGATGACAGGTATTGAACTCCTTAAAAAAGTCCGTTCTGACGAAAGATTTAAAGACCTGCCTTTTCTTATGGTGACTGCCGAGGCCCAGAAGGAAAACATTATTGAGGCCGTGAAATACAAGGTAAGCCAGTATATCGTAAAACCCTTTACCCCGGAGACCCTGCAGGAAAAGCTCCAGAAAATATTCGGCTAAAATAAATGCCTGAAGAGAAGGAAAAAGAACCCCAGACTGAAGAAAAAGAAGATGATCCCCTGGCAGAACTCCTCTTTGAGGAGGAAGATAAAGCTCAGACAGGGGGAAAAGAATCTTCTGCGGAGGCCCAAAGTGAATCTGAAGAAATCGTAGAGGGTGAAGAGGACTCTCAGGATAGTCCACCAGGGGGGGATCAAGAGGGCGAAAAGACACCGGAGGAGTCCTCAACCGCAGAAAAAGTCGCCTCCGAGGAAGAACCGGCTGAAAAAGAGGAAAGTGACGAGAAGGATGAATCTCAGAAGGGTGAAGCCCCGGTAGAAGATGATGACCCTCTGGCCGAAATTCTAGGAGAAGATCTTGAGGAAGAAGCCCCAGATAGTTCGGGGCCGGTTGAGCAAGGAGAGCAAGAAGAACCAGAAGAGGCAGAGGAGACTGGCGAAGACGAGTCCGCCCCCCGGAAGGGCTTTTCCGGGTTAATACTTTTTCTTCTGGCGATTCTGGTTCCTCTCATTTTTCTGGGGGCCGGTCTGGCAGCTCTCTGGTATCTTTACCAGCATCCTCCCCTTCCGGTTTCACAGGTGAAGGCCCCCCTTCCTGCAAAAGCACCGGAAAAGCCCGAGGCCCCGGGAAAACCTGAAACGCCACTAACCACTTCTCCCATTGCCGTTGAGGATCGGAAGATCCTTTTGCTCAAGAATTTTCTTATTCCTTACCGGCGGGAGACCGGAGAATTTGTCTTTGTAAAGGCCAAGGTTTTACTTTACTTTGCCAACGCCAAGGAATACGAAATTGCCACGAGAAACGAGACCATTTTCAGGGAAGAGATTTATCGCCTCTTTAAAAATGCTCCTCTTTATGTCTGGGAGAGCAAGCGCGGGGCTGAGGTGCTTCGGCGTGAAATTAAGGAATATTTGACAAAGAAAAAGATCGCTGGTGTAATACCGGAAGATCTGGAAGTAACAGGTTATATTCTCAAATAAATGCCAGAAGACATTCGAGGGCTTATAAACATAACTCCTACGCTCTTACGGATAGAAGAGCCCGGGGAGCGTCTGCCCCATAAGAGGGCCAGGCCGGTCCTTGAAAGAAAGAAAAAGGCCAAAAAAGATTCAGAAAAACAGAAAGATTCCTCTCACTCCCAGAAGGGCCGTTATATCGATGTCAGGGTTTAACGATGTGGGACGCCACCACTTTCTTCCTGGCCCAGATTCTCTTTGATTTTTTGCTTTTTGTGATCATTCTGGTCTTGTTTTTTGAAATTCGTCGTCTCAAAAAGCTTCCTCTGGACGAAATCATTGCTCGTCTGGAGTCTGCCAACGAACTCTGCGAAAGGCTTTCCCAAAACCTGGCGGAAAAAAAAGAACTTTCCGAAAGGATCATCTCAGCCCTGCAGACCGGGGCTTCTGCCTGGGAGACTTCTCGCAAAGACGCCACCACTTTGCGGAAAAAGGTCCTCTCTCTTGCCAGAGAGGGGCTTTCAACAGCTGAAATCGCCAAGAAGACCGGCCTTCAGGAAGGAGAAGTAATTCTGATCCTTTCGGTATCCGGTAAGAAAAAAAGTCTCTAGGAAAGGCCCATGTTACCTCCTTCTCAGATAACCCCTACTCTCACCCCTCGTTTTATTCCGGAAACCCTCCTCGACCTCCTGAAACCAGGGCGGGTTTTGACGGCTAAGGTCGAGACCCTTGCAGGAAGGCTCATCACCCTCTGGGTGGGAGGAGAAAGGCTTGAGGCCCTTCTTTCAGATCATATAAATCCCGCTCTTTTTAAGGCCGGGCAAAAGATCAGGCTTAAGGTGGCAGATCTGGGGCCACCCCTGGTTTTGTCTCTCCTTCCAGGGGCCGAAGACAAAAGCCCGCAAAAGGTATTTTCTCAGCTCCCTCGCCTCCTTCAGGCCCTGGCCGGGGAAAAGAGCCTCTTGGGGCTTAAAGAACAGCCGAAGGCTTTTTCTTTTGAGGAACTTCCAGAAAAGCCCGTGCTCGAGAAGGCCCTCTGGGATATTTTCCAGGGAGAGAAAAGTGGCCATCCTTTAAAGCGCGAACTTCAGGAAGGGCTCTTTCTCCTCTGGAATGAAGGCCAGTTCGTGGTCCCTTTCCTTTTCGGGGAGCGGATTCTCTGGAGCCTGCTTTACGAAGAGGTCCGAAAGAAAGCTTCCGGGGCCAGAGGGCGGCTCTTTATCCTCCAGGTCTTTCTTACGAGGCTTGGCTTTATGGAAGCACGCTTTCGACTCTTGGGCTCTCATCTGGAACTGGGGCTTTACTTTGCCAGGGAGGATGCCCTCTCTCTGGCAAGAAAAGAACTTTCTCACCTTGAAGAGGCCTTCTCCGCGCGAGGCTATAAAATTTTGGTAAAATGTGAGGAGCTGGGTTTGCCTCCAGGAGTCCTTCTGACGAAGGAGGTCTGAATGCTCTTCAAACTCTTTCGCACCAGGAAGGGAGAGGCCCCGGAGCTTAAGAGCCAGAGGTCGTCTTCCTGGCTTGAAAGCTCCCTTGCCGATCTCAGAAAGGCCGAAGAGATGCTTGCCGAAGACCCGGACCTTTCTGCCTTTCTTGCCTGGCAGGCGGCGCGAAAGGCCTTTAAAGCCCTGGAGAAGAAAGCCGGCCGGAGGCTTTCGGAATCTTCCTTTGTGCGGTTGCTTGAAAAATTCCCCGAAGGGCAGTTTGCCCTCAAACCTGTCAAAGACGCCGCCCTTTTTCTGGATCACTTTCGCCGCCTGGCCAAACACGACGACCTCTTCCAGGAAGTAAATCTTGGCCTTGGCCCGCTTAGGCGTGAAGATGCCCGGCGCGTGATAGAGGCTGCCCGTCTTCTGATAAATTTCTTAGAACATCGCCTCAAATAAACCGGCATTGAAAAAGGGGCTTTAAGAGTCTCACACAGACCGTTTCCCCTTCTTTGAGTTCGTCTTTATCCTCTTCAAGAAGGGCAAGGGCCTCTCCTTCCGCCAGGTAGCTGAGGCGGCTTTTGAAAGGGACGGGCTCAAAGTAAAGCTCCCCTTCCCGAAGGGAGATCTTGCCGAAGAAGAGCTGAGTCCAGCCCTTTTGCCCGGAAAGACCTTTTGAAAGGCGCACCTTAAGAGTTGGGAAAGGCCCTTCTCTGGCCCCGGAAAGGAGAAAAAGCCCGGGTAAGGCCAGGTTCAAAAAGGCCATCTGGTTGGAGGGAGGCCCTCCCGGAAGGCAGAAAACGATCTTCGGACCCCAGAGCCCGAAGGCCACCGCTTTGCCCGGCCCCATCCTTACCCGGTGAAAAATTTTCTTCCAGCCCAGTTCATCTAAAAGATTGACGATCAGGTCTTTGGGGCCCTTCCAGGCCCCGCCACTGGTTATCAGGACCTCAAAGGGGCTCTCGTAAAAATCTATCAGAGCCTTCTTAAGCAGGTCTTTTTCGTCTTTTTCCACCCTTGCCCGGTATTCAAAGCCAAAGTGCTGGCACCAGGAGGCAAGGGTTACCAGGTTGCTGGCAAATATTTGCCCGGCTTTTAAGGGGTATCCCGGGGCGACAATTTCATCTCCGGTGGCCAGAAGAAAGACCCTGGGCCGGGGATAGACCAGAACTTCGGCATGCCCCGCGGCGGAGATAAGCCCCACTTCCGGCGGAAAAAGGGGATTCCCCCTGGCTACAAGAAGGGCGCCTCTTGAAATATCAGTTCCCCTGCGAAGGACATTTTTTCCGAAAGGGGCGTCTGCCAGGGCCAGGATACGCGAGCCTTCTTCTCGCACAAATTCTTCGGCCAGAACCGCGGTGGCCCCTTGAGGAAGAAGGGCCCCGGCTGTCAAACGCACACAGCTTCCCGGCCGGACGGAAAGGTTGCTTTCTTCTCCGGCAAAACTTTCACCGAGGATTTCAAGGGGGACAGGGTTTTCGGGGCTTGCGGAGGCAATATCCTCTGAAATTACAGCGTAGCCGTCTTTCAAAGAAACATCCCTTCCCGGAACATCTAGCAGGGCGTAAATATCTTCTGCCAGGACGTGGCCTTCGGCTTCAAAAACGGGCTTTTTGATGGGCGGGAGGGGTTTGAGAAAACTTTTAATCAGTTCCAGGGCTTCTGAGAGGGAAATCATCTGCTTCTCCTTTTTCGAGACTTTGAAGGATATTTTTTACCGTGGATTTGAGTTCTTCGGAAAGGAGCTCTCCCGAAAGGATGAAGGCCCGTTTGCCGGAAGGAAGACTTTTCAGGTAGGTTTCAAGGAGCATTTCAGCAAGCCTTCGGTCTTTAAGGCGCCTTTGAAGGCGCTCAAGGAGGGTCCTTTCAGAGCAGGAGATAAAAATGGTCAGATCAAAAAGCCTCTCCCAGCCTGCCTGAAAGAGGAGTGGGATTTCTGCCACGAGTAAACTTTCTCCTTCGTGCTTCTCAAACCATTCCTGAAGCCTTTCTCGAACCAGGGGATGAAGGAGGGCTTCAAGATCTCTCTTAAAAGAGGAGCTCGTCAACATTTTTTCGAGAATCTTACGGCGGTCAAGCTCCTCTTCGGGGGAAAGAATTTCCCGCCCGAATTTTTTTACCAGGAGGTGGTAGCCTTTTTGGCAGGGCCGTGAAAGCTTTCGGACTTCTTCATCCGCTGAAAACACCGGGATGCTGTATTCTTTGAATAAAGAGAGGATGGTGGTCTTTCCGGCGGCAGGGGGGCCGGTAATGGCAATCTTATAAGTTTTGGTCTTTTTCTTTTCGCAGGGCATAAAGGAGTTCCTCAAAATCTTCGGGCAAAGGGGCCTCAAAGGCAAGTTCTTCCCCTGTGCGGGGGTGCCTAAACCTTAAACGCCAGGCGTGAAGCATCTGTCTTGGGGCCCTGGGCCCCTGCGGTTTTGCCCCCCCATAAAGCTCATCTCCCACGATAGGGTGCCCTATGGAGGAGAGATGGACCCGAATTTGATGTGTGCGGCCGGTAAGGGGCTCTACCTCAAGGAGTGCCGCCTTGCGAAAGATCTCTTTGAGACGCCAGATGGTAAGGGCCTCTTTCCCTTCTCTGGCATGCACACTCATCTTTTTGCGATATACCGGGTGGCGCCCAATAGGGCGGTCTATTTTCCCTGCTCTGGCCTCAGGGACCCCATGAACCAGGGCCAGATAGGTCTTTTTGATCTTTCTTTTCTGGAAATCTTCTGAAAGGGCGAGATGGGCAAAATCGTTTTTGGCAATGATCAGGAGGCCGGAGGTGTCTTTGTCAAGCCGGTGGACTATTCCCGGGCGGGCCTCTCCCCCTATTCCTGAAAGATCTTTGAGCCTGGCCAGAAGCCCATGAACCAGGGTCCCTTCCACATGGCCGGCAGCGGGGTGAACCACTACCCCTGCCGGCTTGTCGATGACAGCAAGATCCTGATCCTGATAAACGATTTCAAAGGGGACCTCTTCCTGAGGGGTGAGGATGAGGGGTTCGGGAGCGGGAATATGGACTTCTATTCTTTCTCCGCCCTTAAGCTTGTATTTGGGTTTGGGAAGGCTCTCTCCAGCGATCTTTACAAGCCCCTTTGTAATCAACTTTTTGGCCTGAGAACGGGTTAATTCCTTAATCCTTTCGGAGAGAAAAACATCAAGTCGTTTGCCGATATCGTCCTGGTGGGGCTCCAGGATATAGGTGCTTCCTTCTCCCATGGGGTTTATATTCTTCCCCGGGCCTTGTCGTGAATAACCCTTTCGTAGGCCCACTGGTGTAAGATCTCATCCATCTCTTCCGGGCTGAGATGAGGCCCGTTTTCATAAAGCCCTCTGGCCTGTCTCTGCCTTTCCGCTTCGTAGAGGATGACCCCGGTGGCCACCGAAACGTTAAGGCTCTGCACCATGCCATACATGGGAATCTTGACGATGAGGTCTGCCAGCTGGCGGACGGTTTCAGAAATACCTTCCAGCTCGTGCCCTACGATGATTACAGTAGGCCTGGTATAATCCACCTCGCGGAAATGGACGGTTTCAGGGAAAAGCCCGGTCCCTACCAGCTGAACCCCCGCCTTTTTTA
>JALSPN010000023.1 GCA_026985945.1 Thermodesulfobacteriales bacterium | reverse complement strand
CAGGGCCGCCGGACCCGCTCCATCATCATAACGGACAGCAACCATGTCATCCTTTCCGCCATCCAGGCAGAGACCATCTCGCAGCGCCTTGCTACCGACCTCATCAAGGCCTACGCGGAAAGTGAGGAAAAGGGCGGTTGTCCGGAAGCAGAAGAGGTCGAAGATAAGGCTTCCAAAAAGCGCAAAGAAAAAGCGGCTTAAATGCGGCGCGGCCTGGTTTTAGTGGTCTCGGCCCCCTCCGGGGCCGGAAAGACCACTCTCTGCGAAAAGCTCCTTTCCGTAGATAAAGAAATTTCTTTTTCGGTTTCCTATACCACCCGTAGCCCCCGTCCCAACGAAAAAAACGGAAAAGATTATTTCTTTGTAGATGAAAAGACCTTTGAGAAAATGATTAAAGAAGGGGCTTTTTTGGAATGGGCCCGGGTTTACAACCATTATTACGGCACCTCAAGGGCGCAGGTGGAAGAAACCCTGGCCGCAGGACGGGATGTCCTCCTCGATATTGACGTCCAGGGGGCCTTTCAGGTTCGGCAAAAGCTTGGCCAGGATGCCGTCCTCGTCTTTATTCTTCCCCCAAGTCTTGAAGAGCTCGAAAAAAGACTGCGAGCCCGAAAGACAGAAGACGAAAAGACCATCCTGAGGCGCCTCGCCGCTGCTAAAGGGGAAATTTCTCAGGCCCACCAGTTTGATTACCTGGTCTTGAACGACAATCTGAAAGAAGCTTTTGACCAATTTTATGCTATTTTAAAGGCCGAAAGGCAAAAAACCTTTCGCCGCAAGGATCTGCTCCAGAGGTTTCCTTGATGTCCAGAATCATCTGGGGTATAAACCCGGTTCTGGAATATCTACGTCACGCCCCGGAAAAGATCGAAGAAATTGTCATTTCTAAAAAGGAACTCCGCGGCAAAGTCTATCAAATCCTTGAAAAGGCCCAAAAACTCGGCCTGCCTGTGAAGGTAAAAAAAGATTTTTTTCCTCCTCGCCTCCCTCCTGAGGCCAATACCCAGGGGGTTGTAGCTTACTTAAAAGAATTTGATTATGCCGAACTGGATGACCTTTTCCGTAAGGCCAGATCCTCCCGAGAAAAGCCCCTTTTTCTGGCCCTGGATGAAATAACCGACCCTCAGAACCTAGGCTCTCTCATCAGGAGTGCGGTGGCGGCTGGGGCGCACGGAATCATCATTCCCAAACACCGGGCCGCAGGTATTACGGGGACCGTGGTCAAGGTGGCAGCGGGGGCCACATCCCTCATCCCAATTCACCAGACCAAAAACCTCGGCCGTCTGCTTGAAGAATTAAAGGAACGCGATCTCTGGATTGCGGGTCTGGAGGCACGGGCGGAAAGAAACATCTATCAGCTCGATCTCAATCTCCCTCTCGTCTGGGTGGTGGGAAGCGAAGGAAAGGGGCTTCGTCCTTCCATCAGGGAAAAATGTGACTTTCTGGCAGCCGTCCCCATGCGGGGCCCCCTTGATTCCTTAAACGCCGCGGTTGCCGGGGCCATCGCCCTCTTTGAAACCATCAGACAGCGCTACTACCTCTGATGTTTTCCCTGCATCTTTACCGCACCTTGGGGCACCTTCTCACCCCCATTTTAAAAGGCCTGGTTCCACCCTCGCGAAAAGGGATTTTGCCCCCCGCAGAGCTCTGGTTGCACGCAGCCTCGGTGGGAGAAGCCAACGTGGCGGCGGCTATTATCAAGGCCTTGCGTCTCAGAAGGCCGGAGACCAGAATCCTTCTAACCCTTCAGACCTCTGCCGGGCTGGCCCGAGCCCGCAAACTCCTGGAAACCGAAGGGGTTTCTCTGGCCCTTGCCCCTTTTGATTTGCCCCACTTTGTAAAAGAAGCCTTTCAAAGGGTTCGGCCTAGGGTGTTGGCCCTGGTGGAAACCGAACTCTGGCCCAATTTGATCCTTGAGGCCCGGAGGAGAGGAGTCTCTCTCCTTTTAGTAAACGGCCGGCTTTCTGAAAAGGCCTTCCGAAGATATCGCCTCCATAAGGGTCTCTGGCAAAAACTCCTCAAAAGTTTTGGGGCCCTCGGGGTAATAGGACCTCAAGAGGCCGAACGCTTCAGGGCCCTTGGAGCCCCTTCAGAACGCCTTTATCTCCTTGGAAACGCCAAGTATGATCTCCTCCAGCAGAGAAAAGAAAAGCTCTCCTTAAAAGAGGCCCGTAAAAAACTACCCTCCTCAAAACAGATTCTTACCTTTGGGAGCCTGCGCAAGGGAGAGGAAAAAGAGGTCCTTAAGGCCGTAGTAAAATTTCTTAAGAAATTTTCGGGAAGGATTTGCCTGGTTCTTGCCCCCCGGCATCTCAAAAGAATCAAAGAATATGAAAGAAATCTTAAAAAACTTAAGATTCCTTATTCTTTGTGGAGCAAGCTTCCTCAAAGAGAGGCCCCTGTCATCCTCCTTGATGCCATCGGCCCCCTTTTTGAAATCTATGCCCTTTCTTTCGCCGCCTTTGTGGGAGGGAGCCTGGTCCCCAGAGGAGGGCAAAATCCTCTGGAGCCAGCCCTTCTCGGAAGGCCTCTCCTTTTTGGCCCTTTTATGGATAACTTCCCCTATGAGGCCAAAGCCCTTAAGAACTGTGGAAAAATTCAGGTGCGAGACGGAGAGGAAATCTTTGAAAAATTTTCTTTCTGGCTTGAAAACCCTGAAGAAGCCCAAGAAATCGGCCAAAAAGCGTCTTTAGTTGCCAGGGAATTTCTGGGAGCCAGCACGAGATATGCCGCCTTACTTGCAGAGGCCCTTACTCTTCCTCCATCCTGATCACCGGGCAGGTCATGGTGTGTTGAATGTAGTCAATGGTTTGAAGCTTTTTAAGGACCATCTCGGAGAGTTCGTCGTGGTCTCTGGTCTCCACTTCCGCAATGATGTCGTAAGGCCCCATGATGATATCAAGCCGTCTTACCTCGGGCATCTTTTTCAATGTTTCAGCCACCTCAGAAGTCTTACCAATCTGGGTATTGATTAAGACATAGGCTTTAAGAGGCATAAGCCCCTCCTTTTTTGGTGAGCATCTCTTTGAGAAGTTTTAGCATCTTTTCGTGATCAAGGGGTTTAGAAAGCACCGCATCGGCGTTTTTTTCTTCCGCAAGGCTTTCCACCTCTTCCCCATACCCGGTTATGGCTATCACCGGGGTCTCGGGATGGTCTCTCTTAAGCACGGTAAGGATGCCAATACCACTCACGTAGGGCATGGTAATATCGGTGATCACCAGATCGAAACGGGATTTTTTGAGCATTTTCAGGCCTTCCAGGCCATCGGGGGCGGTTTCAACCTCGTAGCCGCCTTTAAGTTCCAGAAAGTCAGCCAAAATTCTCGCTAAGTCGAGGTCGTCTTCTATGATAAGGATGCGATATTTTCTCATCGAATTCGGAAACTGTTAAAATTGTTCCAGCCCTCGGAAAGTTTTTAACAAATCTGCCAGGAGAAAGCAAACATCCAAGATTTCCGGATAAGCTTTTAACCTCAGGGGCCCTACCCTTCGAATTCAAACGGTGCCATTCTTTCTCTTTGTACCTAATAAGCGCAAGGCTTTGTCGCCCGAAAGTTAGAATTATCAATCCTTTTAGTGTCCAGCCTCTTAACCAGGAATTAGGCAAATAAACAAATGTTCCTCAAAAGAAAAAGGGGAGGTCTAGGCCTCCCCTTTTTCAAGATGACCTAACTGTTAGAAACGGTAGGTAATGAATCCGGTGAATACGTAGGCCTCACCATCAAGATCGCCATAGACGTATTCCTCATCGTCATCAAAATCAGAATACCAGTAGTTGAGGGTGAAGGAGAGATTGTCAAGGATCTGGTAAGTGGCCTCAAGTTCAAGCTCAAGGGCCTGGTAATCGAGATCAGAATATTCGTCGGCATTGTGCATGAGCTCCGGATAATAGGCAGCTGTCCAGCGGCCTCCTCCAGTGGTGACCCGGATGGCTGGAAAGCTTGGGCTGTCCATCTCTCCTTCGGCCACGGTGTAGCTCAGGGTTCCTGAGAAATCAAGCCTGGGGAGAGGTGAAGCAGAGAGGTTGACATAGAAGACGTGGACCTTGCTTTCCCAATCAAGCTCGTCTTTAACGGACCGAACCTGGCCCGACATTACCTGGCCACCTCACCCGTGATAGACAGACGAGCACATAAGGCTTGTATATTCGTCGTAGAAGTAATTATAGCCGAGATTTATACCAACTTTTGAGGTGGGCATAAGGGTAAGATTAACACCCACGTTAAAGGAATTTCTTTCCCAGTCATAAAAATCTGTGTTGTCGTTTTCGGCATAAAAATAGGAAATATGGAAATTAGCATTGGCCTTGGCGTTAATAATGTAATCCACCTTAAGGCCGAGATCGTGTTCGTATTCGGGCTGATTGGAGGTTTCACCCTGACGCCGGCCATAGACAATGTAGCTATACCAGGATTTTTCACCAAGGGCCGTATAATCAACTCCGGAATCTGCAGGTTTGGGGCAGACGGCATGCTTGAAAGCGTAAGGATCGTCCACATAGAGGAAGTTGTAGTGGGCCTTCACCTTGAGCCCAAGACGCGGCTTCCAGGTGGCTGCTAATTTGAACTGGTGCTCGGTTGTATCTTCTGTTACATGATGTTCTTCAGCATTATTACGATC
This sequence comes from Thermodesulfobacteriales bacterium, assembly GCA_026985945.1. Classification (GTDB taxonomy): domain Bacteria; phylum Desulfobacterota; class Thermodesulfobacteria; order Thermodesulfobacteriales; family Thermodesulfatatoraceae; genus Thermodesulfatator. The sequence continues at coordinate 727 of JALSPN010000023.1, read as the reverse complement.
AGTGTATTCCAGCTCGTAGGCGAAACGGAATTTGAGGCTCTTGCTGTAGCGCCAGGAGAGGTCTACCCCGAAGATGAATTCGTCTTCATCATAGGCAGACTTACGTTCAAAGTCAAAATTGGTGCCATCTACGTCGGGATCTTTCCAGGAGTTATAAACTCTGGGGAGATCTACAAAGACGTCGTCTCCATCCATGTTGTGATATTTAGCCTTCACGGTTAAGGCCATATCTTTGCGAAAACGGAAGTGCCACCTGCCGGTAAAGGCGGTATAGTCCCTCTCGAGTTCTTTGCCAAAATCCCCGTAAAGGGCCCCATTTCCACCCTCTCCTTCGTCGGAATCTTCGTTCTGGGCCTCAGAGTAAACAAAACCAAGATCAAGGCTCTGGTAAGGAGAAATATCCCATTTGGCCTTCACAGTGTGTTGCCATTTTTCAGAATCCGGAGTGCGGGCAAAGGGAAGCTCTCCATCACTGTAATCAAAGTTCACCTGCCCCTGTCCCGGAAACTGACCCGGAGCATCACCGAAAGTGGGTTTTAGAGCTGCAGGTGGATAAGAGGGTGGTACTGGTGCCGGGCCCTGGGCATTTAAATAGAGATGTCGCGGTACATCATCTCCGCTATTAAAGGAGCGATACATAAAGCTATATCTAATGGTCCACTGTCCGAGACGTGCTTCAATGTATGGGATGTAATCGTTAGTGTATTCTTTGATCATACTACTGGAC
>JALSPN010000022.1 GCA_026985945.1 Thermodesulfobacteriales bacterium | reverse complement strand
ATCCGGCAAACGGGCAAGTCCCTCTCCCCCGTGAACCAGCTTTTCAATAAGAACTTCTTTTTCAGGCGTCATCTTCAAAACGCGCCACCAGAGTTCTGCGTGGAGTATCAATGACCCAGAAGCCGGCTTCTTGCAAGCGGCTGCGAATTTCATCCGCCCGGGTAAAGTCTCCCTTTTCGCGGGCACGGGCCCTTTCTTCAAGAAGGAGCTTCACTTCTTCGTGAGCCGGAGTGGCAAATCTTAAAAGCCCCAGGACCTGATTAATCTTTTTAAGGGCTTCTTTTATCTTTAAAGTTTGTTCCTGGGTGAGCCCCTCTCGGGCCAGAACAGGCTCCAGACGATTGGTGAATTCAAAAAGGGCGCCCAGGGCCCCGGAAATGTTAAGATCGTCATCAAGGGCCTCTTCAAATTCGGCAAGCAGGCGTTCTATGGCCTGTTCTACGGGGAAAATGGTCTTTCCACTGGGCTCCCCCGAGAGAAAAACCATGAAAGTGTCCAGCCCGCGGAGGGCTTTGGCCGCGTCTTTTAAGGCTTCCAGACTGAAATTAAGAGGCTTTCGATAATGGGTGCGGAGGAGAAAATAGCGAATTTCCCTCCCATTAAAACCCTGCGCCAGAAGTTCCGGGATAGTTACGGCGTTTCCGTGGGAAAAAGACATCTTTTTGCCGTGAGCAGAGACCAAAGCCGAATGTAACCAGTAACGGGCCAGGATTTTTCCCGTAAGGGCTCGCACAATGGCTATTTCGTCTTCGTGGTGAGGAAAGATGAGATCAGTGCCACTGGTGTGAATGTCAAACTCTTCCCCCAGATGTTTGAGCGCCATGGCGGCACACTGGATGTGCCAGCCGGGCCGGACCTTGCCCCATTCCGTCTCCACAAAAAGCCCAGCCTTAAGTTCCTGTAAGGAGGCCCGTTTGAGAAGGGTAAAATCCAGGGGATCGTCTTTTTCGTAGTCTTCCAGATCTACCGTGGCACCGGCTTTAAGCTTTCTCGGGTCAATCTTTGAAAGGAGACCATAATCTTTTAGCTTTGAGACGTCGAAATAAACTGACCCGTGACGGACGTAAGCCATTCCTTTTTTAAGCAAGAGACGGGCAATTTCTACCATCTCCTGGATATGTTCGCTTGCCCTGGGAAAATGGGTGGCGGGGAGGATGTTTAGGGTTTTTAGATCTTCCAGAAAACCCCGGATATGTTCCTGAGTGAGCTCCTGGAGGTCTTTGCCGGCTTCAAAGGCGGCCTGAATGGTTTTGTCATCAAAATCCGTGATATTCACCACGTGAATAACCCGAAAACCTCTGTAAAGGAGATACCTCTTTAGGATGTCCGCGGTGATCATGCGGCGGTAAAGGCCGAGGTGAGGGCGCCGGTTAACCGTGGGGCCACAGGTATAAATCTTGACCAGCCCTTCGCTTAAAGGCCGAAAGACTTCCATCTTGCGGTGCAGGGTGTTAGTAAAACGCAGACCTTTAGAGGGCAGATCCTCAAAACTCCACAGGCGGGTGGATAAATAGCGTTCACCTCCATCGGGAAAAATCACCACGATCAGGCCCTCTTCCAGTTCTTTGGCTATTTCGAGGGCCCCGTAAAGGGCTGCGCCGGAGCTCATCCCAACGAAGATCCCTTCTTCGCGGGCCAGCCGGCGGGTGAGTTCAAAGGCCTCTTCGTCGCTGACATTCAGGATCCGGTCAAGTAGTTTTTTATCGAAGATTCCGGGGGGATAAGATTCTTTCATATTTTTGAGCCCCTGAATTTGATGCCCGGGATCAGGCTCCACCCCGATTACCTTTACCGGCAACTCCTGGTCTCTGAAAAAACGGGCCAGCCCCATAAGGGTGCCGGTAGTTCCCATTCCGGCCACCACGTGGGTCACCTTTCCTTCTGTATCTCGCCAGATCTCGGGTGCTGTCCCTTCGTAATGGGCTCGCCAGTTAGCGGGATTGTTGAACTGGTCGGTAAGGTAATACTTATCAGGATATTTGCGGGCCAGTTCGTAAACGGCCTCAATGGCCCCGTCGGTGCCTTTTTCCGGGGGGGTAAGAAGGATCTCAGCCCCGAAAGCACGCATGATTTTACGCCGTTCCACCGAAGCCCCTTCACTCATGGCGATCAGGCACCGGTATCCTTTAACCGCGGAGACCAGCGCAAGCCCTATCCCGGTATTACCACTTGAGGCCTCAATAATAGTCTTTTCTCGCCGAAGCTCTCCGGATTCCTCCGCGGCTTCAATCATGGAGAGGGCGATACGATCCTTAATCGACCCCCCGGGGTTTACAGCTTCTATCTTGGCCAGGATCTGAACCCTGGGATTGGTGCGCAACCTTTTGATAGGAACCAGGGGGGTGTTCCCGATACGATCCAGAATGTTTCCATAGCGCTTTTTAGGCATAAGTTTTACCCCAGGCCATATTTGGCCAGTTTATATCTTAAAACCCGCTCCGATATTCCCAGAAGTTCTGCGGCCCGAGTCTTTACACCACCTGCTTCTTCCAGGGCCTCTTGAAGACGCTCCTTTTCAAGGAGGGCTACGGCCTCCGGCAGAGAAAGACGCTTCAGGAGATCAGGGATTTCCTCGCCTTTCTTTTTCAGTAAAGGCGGGAGATCTTCTCGGGTTATGATTTCATTTTCTGCCAGGATGACAGCCCTTTCGACAATATTTTCAAGCTCCCGGACATTGCCCGGAAAATGATAGGAGAGCAGGGCTTCAAGGGCCTCACGACTAAATCCCTTCACAGATTTGCCGTGTTTTCTGGCAAATTTGTGCAAAAAGCTTTCGGCAAGGGGTAAGATATCCTCCTTCCTTTCGCGCAGGGGAGGGATTTTAATGGTGAAGACGTTGAGTCTCCAGAAAAGATCCTCCCGAAAACCGCCTTCTTTAACCATTTCTTCTAAATCTCTGTTGGTAGCGGCGATAATACGCACATCTACTTTGATTTCTTTAAGGCCTCCCAGGCGCCGAATGGTGCTATCCTGTAATACCCGCAAGAGTTTAGCCTGAAGAGGGAGGGGAAGATCCCCCACCTCATCGAGAAAGAGGGTCCCGCGGTGGGCCAGCTCAAAGAGTCCGGGTTTGGCCTTTTCTGCCCCGGTAAAGGCCCCTTTTTCGTGTCCGAAAAGTTCGGATTCCAGGAGCCCTTCAGGGATAGCCGCACAATTTATCTTGAGAAAAGGCCTTTCCTTACGAGGGCTCAAGCGATAGACAAGGTTGGCAAGTATTTCCTTGCCCGTTCCGGACTCCCCCAGGATAAGGACGGTGGCATCGGTTCTGGCTACTTTGGCCGCCAGTCGAAGGACCTCCTTCATGGAGGGACTTTCGGCGATAATGTCAGGGGCCTCAGGTAGAGATAGCTCTTCAACTTGAGCCCGCAGGAGTTCTACCTCTTTCTGGAGGCGGCTTTCCCGAAGGGCCTTTTCTATGATCAAGAGAAGTTCCTCCAGATTTACGGGTTTGGTAAGGTAATGATAGGCCCCTCTTTTGATAGCCTCTACCGCCCTTTCCACCGTGGCAAAGGCGGTCAACATGATTACCTGGGTAAAAGGGAAACTCTCGCGGATCTTCGGGAGTAGAGAAAGCCCGTCTTCATCTGGTAGACGCCAGTCTAGAAGAACCAGGTCGTAAGGTTCTTCCTCAAGTTTTTTTAGAGTTTCCTGGGCCCCAAAAGCCGTTGAAACCTGAAATCCCTTATGGGTAAGATAATCGGCCAGGATTCTGGCCTGGGTCTCATCGTCTTCCACCAGAAGGATTTTGGCTTTTTTCATCTCTTGCGATCGGAAAACACAATTTAAATATTGCCCCTGTGGGGGATGGTTCCAAAGATACTCGTCCTCCATGGGTTTCGGCAACCTTTCGAACCAGATAGAGCCCCAGGCCAAACCCGCTTTCTTTCGTGGTAAAGAAGGGCTCAAAGACCTTTTCCCGCTCTTGAGGAGAAATGCCCGGTCCGGTATCTTCAACTCGAAAACACAGAAGATTATTCTCTAAAGTGGCAGAAATTTTTACTTTTCCCCCCCTGGCAGTGGCTTCAAAGGCGTTTCTTAAGAGATTTTCAAGGGCTCTTAGACACCAGCGGCGATCCACATTTATTTTAACCTCTGGAGCCTCGTCTATTACAAAATGTATTCCCCAGCGTTGAGCCTTGGGCCCAAATTTGAGGGCCACCTCCTTTAAAATTTCTTTTACTTTCACCTGGGAAGGTTTAATTTCAAATCCCTTGGCGTAAGAGAGGAGTTCTCCAGTGAGTTCCGAGAGACGGAGGGCTTCTTGATAGATAGTCTTGAGGAGAGCAGGATCTGTCCGGCTGGTTTCAGCCATATATTGAAGCCCCATAACAATGCTATTTAAGGGGTTCCGGATTTCATGGGCTACCATGGCTGAAATTTTCCCCATGGCCGCAAGCTTTTCAGAAGCCAGAAGACGCCGCTCAAGATCTTCCTGGCGCCGGGCAAGCTTTTCCAGATAGTAAAGCCCTGCTGCCAAAAGGGCGCTTGCCGCCACGAAAACCAAAAGACTCAAGATAAGAAGATTACGGAAAGCCCGTTTTTCATAGGAAATATCGACCCCTAAAAGGAGAAAGAATTTGCGGTCAGGAAGGGCTTCAAATTCTGTGCAATCGTAGCGGACGGCTCCGATTACCAGGCCCCTTCGGCAGGCCTTAAAGATTTTCGCTTCTGGAGTAAGTTGCGGGGGAAAGGTATTTAACAAAATTTGCCCTTTTTCTTTGACAAGCACCCCTGCCAGATGGGGTTGACTCTGGAGTTCGTCGGTAAGCCAGGCCAAATCTTTTAGATAATCCGGGACTTCGGGAAGAAGTTCTAAGGTTTCCACGTAGGCGGTAATCCGAGCTTCCAGGAAATTCAAAGCACTTCTGGCCTCAAGGAAGGCATTTTTTTCCAAAACGCGACGAAAATAAAGAATTTCTATCAGAAGAGAAAAAATAAGGATGGTGAGAGCCAGAAAAAAGATATAGCTTGCCCGAAAAAGAAGGGATCTCATATAAATTTATGGTTTTTCACGCCAGAGGGGGATTCCACATTCGTCCCGGATAAGAAATTTTTGCCCTTTTGTCTTTATGATGATAGGGAAAATGAGTTTTCCCTTTTTAAGCCCCAGGATGTGCACTCGCTCCCCTGAGCGGAGTTTATACCCCCTTTTTTTCCAATACCAGTAAGGCCCCAGGCGCACGGGATAGCGTTTTCCGTCATCTCCGATTACCACGGCTATGGGGTGCTTGATTTCTACCAATCTTCCTTTGATTAGGACCTTTTCTTGAGGGAGGCATTGAGCTCTGGCGAGGTCTCCTTTATAACAAACCGCAAGGATAATAAGAACTAAAAAAGCCCCTTTGGTGAAAATTTCTAAGGCTCTCATTTCGTAAAACTTTTTCATCGTGATCAAATATAGCAGATTTTATGCCCCTCTTTCTACTAAAACCAGAGTTTTAAATATTTTCATTTCGACAATTTTGGGGAAAAGAGGGGCATTTTTGACGGGTTTGTTATTCCAGATCGTAAGACCACACGGGAAGTATTTCTCTTCTGCGAAGCTCTTCTTCTATAGCCGGAGGAAAATCGTGGGCCACAAAAATTTTGAATACCGAAAGGCCTTCTTTCTGACTCAAAAGTTCACACAACCTTTCAAAACGCGAAATTTCCTTCTTAGAAGGCCTTACCTTACTCTCTCCTACGATCAACACCCGCTCACCGTGGCGTCGCCCGTGACCGTAAATATTTATCTGGCGTTCTTTCTTGCCAAGCTTTACATAACGCCTTAGAAGGCGCCCTTCTACCGTAAGTCCATAATCTGCTAATATCCTTGGTAGGGCCTTGTAAGAACGGTTTTCAAGAGTGTAGCCCACCGTATTTGAAAGGCCTTCTAATCGTTCCTCTACCCGGTCAAGCCTTTTGAGGGCTCCCTGAAGTATTCTTTCAGTCTCGCGCTGGGCTTCGGCAAGTTCGTTTAGCCTTTCCTCGGTGCGTTTCTGGGCTTCGGCAAGTTCGTTTAGCCTTTCCTCCGTTCGCCTCTGGGCTTCAGCAAGCTCATTTAGCCTTTCCTCAGTGCGCTTCTGGGCCTCGGCAAGCTCGTTGATAGCCTGCCAGACACGGGCAAAATTTTCTTCCGTCCGTTCTACAAAGGCTTCAAATCTTTCCTGAAAGACTTCAAAATCTTTTTTGGTGAGGCGCTCGCCAATTTCCCGGTTTACGAGCTTAAAAAACTCCTTGAAAGGGTCTTTTAGCTCTTCGGGGACCTTTTCAAGAATTTCTATCAGGCCAAGTGCTGTTTCCATACTGAACATTTTATCGGATTTTCAGGTGGCTGCCACAACTTCAGGTCTCCAAATTAAAAAAATACTTGCTTTCTGGCACTTAAGGCTCTCTCCTTCGGAGCAGCCCCCTATTCAGAGTGTGTGGCATATTTTTTGAATATTCAAAATTTCAAAAAAATCCCGAAGGAGGGCAAAGATGAAAAGACTTGCTACTCTACTCCTAAGCTTTTTAACTCTCGTTTTCGTTTCAAACTGTACCACCACCAGAGAAAATGCTACTTATCAAGGGGCAGGATTAGGGGCAGCAGTTGGCGCAGCCACCGGTGCCCTCCTTGATGATGACAACCCCTGGCGAGGAGCAGTTATCGGAGCAGCTGCCGGAGCGGTCTTGGGAGGTGGTATCACAGAAATTAGCAAGCAGGCCAGTGCCCAAGCGGCCTCTAACCAGCGCCCGGTGGTCTATTCTCAGGATTCTACGGTGATTGAGGCCACCCCTCTGGCTTATAACCAGCACACCAAATGCCATAAGGTTCGGAAGCGCATCTGGCGAGACGGCCGCCTGGTGGAGGATCGTATCGAAGAGGTATGTGAAGGACAAAAAGTAACCAACACCTATTAGCCGACCCGCACGAGGCCCGGAACCCTTCCGGGCCTTTACTAAAGGCCTCTTCCGCCTTACCCTTGTGACATGCTCTTTGAGGAATTTTTGTCTTATTTGCGCGACGAAAAGAGGGCCTCACCTCATACTCTGCGGGCTTATGAGGTCGATTTGCGCCAGTTAAAGGACTTTTTAGGAACCAAAAAGCTTGAAGAAGTTACTTTGCCCGAAGTTCGCCTCTTTTTGGCGTCTCTGGCCCGGCATCTTTCGCGTCCTACTCTGGCCCGTAAGGTGGCAAGTCTGCGAACATTTTTTAAATTTCTTAAAAGAAAAGGTGCCCTCAAAGATGAAAGGCTTCTTTATTTGCAGGGGCCCAAACTGGCGCAAAAACTTCCCCGAATCCTTTCGGTGGACGAAAGTTTTGCCCTCCTTGAGGCCCCGCAGGGAGAAGGTTTTATCCCTTTGAGAGACCGTGCTATTTTGGAGCTCCTTTATGGGGCGGGGCTTCGGGTCTCAGAATTGGTGGCCCTAAAACTACACCAGATTTTGATGGATTTAAAAGTCCTGCGGGTAAAAGGAAAAGGGGGCAAAGAGAGGCTGGCACCTTTTGGAAAGGCGGCAGAAAAGGCCCTTTTGGCCTATCTTCCTGCCCGAGAGGCCCTTTTAAAACGCAAGAAAAAAGAAAGCGAATTCCTCTTTTTAAACATTCGGGGTGGACCCCTCACCACAAGGAGCGTTCACCGCTTGCTCCAGAAATATTCTCTCAAAATAGGCCTTAGTGGTGTTTCCCCTCATACCTTAAGACATTCCTTTGCCACCCATCTTTTAGAGGCCGGGGCTGATCTCAGGGCCATTCAGGAAATGCTGGGACATGCCCGCCTGGCCACCACTCAGCGTTACACACACCTTGATTTTTCTAAATTAGCGAGCATTTATGATGAGGCACATCCTCGTGCCAAAAAAGAAAGGACGGAATAAAAATGAAAGGGACCACTATCATCGCAATAAAAAAAGACGGAAAGGTTGTGGTTGCCGGAGACGGACAGGTAACCCTTGGAGAAACGGTCATCAAGCAAAAGGCCCGTAAAGTCCGGAGACTTTATCACGATAAGGTAGTAGTAGGGTTTGCAGGGGCCACGGCAGATGCCCTTACCCTTTTCGAGCGTCTGGAGAAAAAGCTTGAAGCTTACGGCGGTCAGCTGGTGAGGGCCGTGGTAGAACTGGCCAAGGACTGGCGCACAGAAAGGACTTTAAGGCGCCTTGAGGCCATGCTCATTGCCTGCGACAAGAATCACATGTTCTTGCTTTCAGGGGCAGGAGACGTTATGGAACCGGATGAGGAGGTTCTGGCGATTGGTTCCGGAGCGCCAGCGGCTCTGGCGGCTGCTAAAGCCCTCCTCAAACACAGCCCCCTTGCCCCCCGTGAGATTGCCCTGGAGGCCCTCAAAATTGCAGCCTCCATTTGCATTTATACCAACGAAAATATCGTCATCGAAGAGCTCTAAGGGAGGTAGTTATAGATGAAAGCACTTCCGGATCAAGAACTTACACCCCGTCAGATAGTAGCTGAACTCGACAAATACATCGTGGGGCAGAAGAAGGCCAAGAAGGCGGTAGCCATCGCCTTAAGAAATCGCTGGCGGCGTCAGCAGGTCCCCCCGCCGCTTTCAGAAGAAATTTATCCCAAAAATATTATCCTTATCGGCCCTACCGGGGTCGGGAAGACAGAGATTGCCCGACGGCTGGCTCGCCTTTCCAATTCTCCCTTCCTCAAAGTAGAGGCCACCAAGTTTACCGAAGTGGGTTATGTGGGGCGAGATGTGGAGTCCATGATAAGAGACCTGGTTCATATCGCGGTGGAAATGGTCCGGGAAGAAGAACAAAAAAGGGTGCAGGAGAAGGCAGCCTATCTTGCGGAGGAAAGGATCCTGGATCTACTTCTCCCTGTAACTGATACCGAAAGCGTAAGCCTTACCGCTACCAGAGAAAAATTTCGGGAGAAATTACGTCGAGGCGAGCTGGATGACAAATATGTAGAGATCGAGCTCTCCAGCCGCCCCACCCCCATGGTGGAAGTCTTTGCTGCTGCTGGCCTTGAAGATCTGGAACAACAACTTCGAGACATGATGGGGAGCCTTTTCCCCAAACGCCCCAAACGTAAACGTATGAAAGTAAAAGAGGCCCTGGAACTCCTCAGACAGGAGGAGGCCAATAAATTGATTGATATGGACAAAGTTACCAAAGAAGCCATCAGAAGGGTGGAGACCAACGGTATCATCTTTATCGATGAGATTGACAAGATTGCGGCCCGAACAGGTGGTTCTGCCCCGGATGTTTCGCGAGAAGGAGTTCAGCGGGATCTCCTTCCCATTGTAGAGGGCACCACGGTAAATACCCGTTACGGGATGGTTCGAACCGATCACATCCTTTTTATTGCCAGTGGGGCCTTTCACGTAGCCAAACCTTCAGACCTCATTCCCGAACTCCAAGGTCGCTTCCCCATTCGGGTAGAACTTGATCCGTTGACAGAAAAAGATTTCGAGCGCATTTTGACCGAGCCGGAAAACGCCCTTGTCAAGCAATATAAGGCCCTTCTGGCTACCGAGGGCGTAACCCTTGAATTTACCCCGGAGGGGGTGGCCGAGATCGCCAGGATCGCCTATGAGGTTAACGAAAGTACGGAAAATATCGGGGCCCGCAGGCTCTACACGGTAATGGAAAAGCTCCTGGAAGATATCTCCTTTGAAGCTCCGGATGTGGCTCCTACCAAGATTGTGATCACTGCGGAATACGTGCGGGAAAAACTGGCCGGGGTAGCCAAGGATCTGGATTTGAGCCGTTTTATCCTCTAACGATAAATGTGGCCCAGACTTTATCCTCATCCGCAAGGCCCTCCGCGGCTCCTTTTTGCCGATAAGGAGGGCCGCATTTATGATCACCCCTCTTTTCTGGCCATGGGGCTAGCTGGTTACGATGTGATTCTTCCCGAAGAGGAGGATTTCATCCCTTTACCCACGGGAAGCGCCCTTTACGTCCTGCCCGGAAGACATCCGGTGGGCTTTGACCCCCAAAGCGGAAGCCCTCAGGTGCTTTACGAAAATCCTTACCAGCCAGGGGAGCCGGCCTTTGCCCTGGCAGCCTATCTTGCTCCGGCACACACCCAGCTTTACCTGGCTCCTTATGTAGAAGGAAGTCGTGACCTTTCCCCTTTGCCACTCTTCTCTTATGCTGCCTGCGGCTTTTATCGCGGGCGCTTTTGGGCCACTGCTTTCCGTTCAGATTTTGATCATCGTCAGGAAGTACGGTTTTTTAACGAAAACCTGATCGAAAAAAAGGCCCAAGCAATCAAAAGGCAGTTTCCCAAAAATCGGCTAGTAAAGCACCTGGTTGAAAATTGTGTTTTTCGCTATCGTTGTCCGGCAGCCAGAAATTTTGTCCTCAGGCGCTGGGAAGCCCCGATTCCCACTTCTCCTGTCTGTAACGCGAGATGTCTGGGGTGCCTTTCCTATCAGGAAAAAGATGGCCCCCACCTTGCCCAGGAAAGGATAGGCTTTGTCCCCACCGCCGAGGAAATAGCCGAAGCTATGGTTCCCCATTTGAAAAGGGCCCCTCAGGCCCTGGTTTCCTTCGGACAGGGCTGTGAAGGCGAGCCACTTTTGCAGGCTCAAACCCTTGAAAAGGCCATCTCTCTCATTCGTCGCAATACTTCGCGGGGAACCATCAATCTCAATACCAATGCCAGCCTCCCTGAAGCGATAGAAAGATTACGAAAAGCAGGGCTTGATAGCATGAGGGTAAGCCTTGCCAGTGCCCGCGAAAAATATTATCAGGCCTATTTCCGGCCACGGGGTTATGGTCTTCAAGAAGTCAAGAAAAGCATTTCAATCATGAAAAAGACCGGAGGTTTTGTCTCTCTCAATTTATTTATCTTCCCCGGCCTTACAGACGAGGAAGAAGAGCTAGAAGCCCTGTGCGATTTAGTCTCTCTGGGGGTAGATTTTATCCAGCTCAGGAACCATGCCATTGATCCCCTCTGGTATCTCAGACGTGTTAATTTTAAATCTTCTGGGAGGTATCTGGGAATAAAGGGGTTGATTACCGAATTGACGCGGCGTTTTCCTCGTTTAAGATTTGGTTACTTCAATCCTCCACTGAGATGAAGTTTTTGAAATTTTGGCCCCTTTGGCTTTTCTTTTTTTCTCTTTGTGCCCCCTGCCGGGCTTTAGAGCGCTACGAATGGTCTCTCCAGGAAATGGTGGTGGGAAGGCTTAAATGGCATGTCGTTTCGGAGGGAGAAACTCTCCTGGACATCGCCCGCTGGTATGATCTGGGCTACAATCACATAGTTCTCGCCAACCCTGGCATAGACCCCTGGCTTCCTCCTGTAGGCAAAAAAGTTCTCATCCCAAGCGAATTCGTTTTGCCGGAGCCCAAGACAGGTCTGGTGGTAAATCTTGCTGAGATGCGCCTTTATTTTTTCCGCAGAGAAGGGCCCAAAAAGATCGTTTACACCGCCCCCATCGGGGTGGGAACTGAAGGGAAATTAACGACCCTCGGGGTTTATTCGATAATAAGAAAGAAGAAAAACCCCTCCTGGCACGTGCCTAAATCTATTCGGGAAGAGGATCCGTCCCTCCCGCCCGTGGTCCCTCCCGGGCCGGAGAATCCGCTTGGTAAATATGCCCTCTATCTTTCCCGAGGCTCTTACGCCATCCATGGGACCAACAAACCCTGGGGAATCGGAAGAAGGGTAAGCCACGGCTGTATCAGAATGTATCCAGAAGACATCGAAGCCCTTTACCCTTTGGTTCCTGTAGGGACCCCGGTCTTTATCATTTATCAGCCTTACAAACTGGGAATCCGAGGGGAAAAAATATTTTTGCAGGCCTTTCCGGATTTTGAAGAAAAAATCTCTCAACCTTTTCAGGACATTCTTCGCCAGGTGCAAAAATTTAGTCGGCAAACGGGACTTAAACTCCACATTTACTGGATGGAAGCTCAAAAGGTCTTAAAAGATAAAAAAGGCGTTCCCTCTCCTGTAGGCGAGGTGAGGAGAGGGAAGCCTTAAATTTTAGCCCAAATTATTTTTGAAGGCTTTTTTCAAAGACGCGTTCAATCTTTTTGGCCGCGGTATCGGCTTTGGCCGCTGCCTGGGCAGCCCGGTTGGCTGCGGCATCAGCACGTTCAGCAGCCATGGCTGCCTGCTGGGCCGCGGCTTCTGCCCTCTGGGCCGCAGCTTCAATACGGGCCAGGGATTCCTGAAGATTCTGACACTGGGCTGCAGCAGCCTTGGCCTCTTCAGAGGCTTTGATGGCTTCCTGCATCAGGGCCTTGTCTTCAGGGCAGGTGCCACAACCAAGGGGGGCTAAAAGTAAAGAAGCCAGACCCGCTATACCTAACCATTTTTTGACTCTTTTCATAGGAACCCTCCTCATTCGAAAGTTGATAAAGTTTATATAAAGTTAAGAATATCCTTTGGCAAGCAAAAAGTGTTTCCAGAAGAGACCTTTGCAAAATTACCGAGATCAGTGTTGCAAGCACAACCACAAGGGATCCGTTCCCATTTTTCGGAACGAAAAATAGGAACGGATCCTGGAACGGGCTTTAATAGAAGGTGTTTTGCAAAAGTCTCCAAAAGTTAGCTTATTTATTTATGTACGATTTTGTCCTTATCAATCCCTGGATATACGATTTTGCCGCCTATGATTTGTGGGCCCGGCCCCTAGGGCTTTTACGCCTGGCGGGGCTCTTGCGACAGGAAGGGTATCGCCTGGCACTGCTGGATTGTTTGGAGCCCTTCCATCCCGAACTACCACGCCTTCCTAAAAGGAAACTGTATGGGACCGGTCATTATTTTCGCCAGAAGATTCCCAAGCCGGTCCTGCTTTCGGATGTGCCCCGACATTTTGCGCGTTACGGCCTGCCAACGAAAATTTTTTTAAACGAACTTAAAAAACTCGGAAAACCAAAGGCCTTTTTGGTTACCTCACAGATGACCTACTGGTATCCCGGGGTCGTGGAAGTAGTGCGTCTTCTAAAAGAAGTTTTTCCCAGAGTCCCCATCTTTCTGGGGGGAATTTATGCCAGGCTCTGCCCAGAACATGTTTCCAGGCTCCTCCCTGAAGTGAATCTCATTACAGAAAGCGAGGAGGAAAAGATCGTTTCTCATTTTAAAAATCAATTTTCGCCTTCAGGCGAGAAAGCCCCTCATCCTTTTGCCGCCTTTGACCTTCAAAGACGCATTCCTTATGTGGTTATAGCCACCAGTTTCGGATGTCCTTTTTCTTGCAAGTACTGCGCTTCCAAAATTCTTCAGCCAGCTTTCAGACAAAGGCCACCTGAAGAAGTAATAGCAGAAATCGAATTCTGGTATCGACGGTATAGGGTAAAAGATTTCGCTTTTTATGATGACGCCTTGCTTGTAAACTTTGAAAATCATCTGGGCTTGATTTTAGAAGGTTTGCTCCAAAAAGGGGTAAAGGTCCGTTTTCACACCCCCAATGCCCTCCATGTGCGCCTTATAACCCGGGAAAGGGCGCGCTTGCTTAAAAGAGCCGGGTTTAAAACTTTAAGATTAGGTTTTGAAACGGTAAGTTCTAAAAGGCATCGAGAGCTTGACGGTAAAGTGGAAGCCGAAGAATTAAAAGAAGCGGTAGAAGTGCTAAAAGAGGTAGGGTTCTCACGCCAAGAAATAGGGATCTATCTCCTCTGGGGGCTCCCTTATCAGGATTTTTCCGAAGTCAAAGCCTCCATCCTGTTTGTGGGGAAGCTTGGAGCAACACCTTATCTTGCAGAATACAGCCCCATTCCCCGGACTCCTCTTTTTGAAACGGCTAAAGCGCTCTCCCGTTATCCTCTGGAAGAGGATCCCCTTTTCCACAACAATTCCATTTTTCCCTGTCTTAAAAAACCTGATTGGGATCTGATTGAAGATCTCAAACGACTGGCCAGGAGTTTTAGAAAAGATTTATGTTAAAAATTGGGTCTCATTTTAAAGCACTTTTCTCTTCTCAGGGCATTTTGTCCTTTGAAGACTTCTGGAATTTTCCGGCAGAACCTTTCAAACTTAAAAAGGACCGGGCTATTTATCGTCTTGATTTTGGAGGGCAATCTTTTTTTCTCAAAAAATATTTTTCACTTTCCCGTTTCAGGAGAAACGAGGCCTTAAACGAATGGCAGGCGGCGAAAAAACTCAAGGAAAAGGGCTTTAGAGTGCCACAACCTGTGGCCTATGGAGAAAGATATAGATCCCTTCTCAAAAAGGAGGCCTTTGTCCTTTTTACAGAAGCTCCAGGAAGCCGGCTGGAGGACCTCTTTCGAAAAGAGCCTTCTTTGGGGCTTGAGATGGCCCCGCGTCTTGCCCGTTTTGCAGCGTGCTTCCATGGGGCCGGCTTTTCCCATCAGGATTTTTATCTTTGCCATATTTTCTGGCACGAAGGGAATTTCTATCTCATAGATTTACAAAGGGTCCGCTTTTGCAGGCGCCCCCCTATTTCCTGGTTTGTAAAAGATCTGGCCGAGCTCTTTTATTCGGCCCGAAATGTTCTGGGAGAAGCTTTTTCCGGTTTTTGGGAATCTTTTAAAGAGCACTATGCCAAAGAAATGCCCCGAAGAACGGGAAATCTTTTCTGGAGGAGAGTGGAGTGGAAAATGGCCCGCATAGCCCGCCACGACTCCAGAATTAAAAAGCGCCAGATCAAAGATAGCGATCGATAATGAGCCCCAGATGATAAAGGGTTCCCTTCTGAAAATTAAGATAAGCTTTGCTTCCATAAGCCCAGTAAAGAGAAAAAGACGGGGGTGGCAGGGAAGAGGAAGTAGTTTGAGCTCCTGGAGAAGAAATTCCCCTTTGGGTAAACTGGGTAAAGGTTTCATAAGAGCGGGAAGTATTATGGAGCTGGACCTTTGAGTGGGGTGAGAAAAAAATCTTCAATTTTAAAGTTCCCTTTTAAGGCGGCCCGAAAAGAAAGATAAGAGGAAAACGGGCCATGAATGTTTATCTTCGTAATATCCATAATGTAGTAAAGACTTATGGCCGTCAAGGGCGAAAGGTGTCCTGGGGACGGCCCAAGGAAAAGGTGGACAAGGTCACCATTTCCGATGAGGGCAGGGACCTTGTCAAACAAATGGCCCGTCGGTTAAAAAGACAGGAACAGCCAGAAGTTTTGGGAAAAGACAAAAAATTAATTTTCAAAATTCTCGATGCCGAAAAGGGAGAAGAGCGGCTCGAGGAAATATCTTCTGAGGAGCAGGCCAAGCTACTTGAAAGGGTCGTCGCCAAAATACTGCAGGCGAAAGGAGATGAGGCGAAATGAAAATCGAGAACCTCTATCAAAACTTTAACATTCAAAACTCAGAGCAGGTAAAACAGACACCGTCTGAGGCCCAGAAAGTGGCTACTAATGCCCAAGAGGCACCTGTGCGGGAAGATCGGGTAGAGCTTTCTCAGACGGCAAGAGACATCAAAAAGATAGAATCTGTGCTTAAGACTACTCCCGAAGTGCGCACGGAAAAGGTGAACGCCCTTAAAGAACAAATTGAAACCGGGAGCTATCAGGTAGATTCCCAAAAAGTAGCCAACGCCATGCTGGCAGATCTCCTCAAAGATTTGGCTTAACTTACCATCCCCCTCCTTCTTCACTTTTGGGGGGCTTTGCCCCCCTTTTTTCTTGCCGAAGTCCTCTTTTCTGCTTAATCTCATTCTCAAAATAGGATAAATAAGGAGGAAAGGCATGGGGAAGAAACGGGTGCATGTCTATATCTCCGGCCTAGTGCAGGGGGTGTGGTTTCGGGCCTACACCAAAGAAGAAGCCGATCGTCTGGGGCTCAAGGGTTGGGTGCGGAATCTTCCTGACGGACGAGTTGAGGCGGTTTTCGAAGGAGATGAAGAAGCGATAGAAGAAATGATAAGGTGGTGTCATAAAGGTTCACCGCAATCGAGAGTGGAAGAGGTAGAAGTAATAGAAGAGCCTTACCAGGGAGAATTTGAAGACTTTCGTATTCGTTATTAAAGCAGGATGAATATAGAACGTTTAAAGCGTTTTTTCCTGGAATTAGCAAGCATTCCCAGTCCTTCACGTCGGGAAGGAGCGGTTGCTCTTTATCTTAAGGAAAAATTTTCTGCCCTGGGAGCCCGTTGCTATTTTGATAACTCTTTTTCGCAAACGGGTTCAGAAGTGGGTAATTTGGTAGTGGATCTCTGGCCAGAGGATCAACCTCTTCTTTTTCTGGCCGGGCACATGGATACCGTTCAACCCGCCGATAATCCCAAAATTATTTTTGAAAATGGGATTTTTAAAAGTGATGGGCGCACGGTCCTGGGGGCGGATGATAAAAGCGCTCTGGCTATTTTTCTGGAACTTGCACACTATTTACGAGAAGAAAATTTAAGATGGCCGGTGCAATTTATTTGCACTACCTGTGAAGAGATAGGCCTTTTAGGGGCCAAAAATCTGGATTATTCGCTGGTTAGGGCACCGTATGGTTACGCCCTGGATAGTGAAGATCCCCATGATCTCATCCATAGGGCTCCAGAGGCAATAAGGTTTGAAATAAAAGTCCTGGGAAGGGCGGCCCACGCAGGCCTTAATCCTGAGAAGGGGATTAACGCCATTCGAGTTGCTTCCGAGGCGATAACTCGTCTGAAGCTCGGGCGGATAGACGAAGAGACTACGGCTAACATTGGCCTCATAAGAGGAGGCCAGGCCACCAATATCGTTCCGGAAGAAGTAGCTCTTCAAGGAGAAATTCGGAGCCATTCCCATCAGAAGATTCAGGCCTTATGGGAGGAGACCCTGAGGACTTTTCGGGAAGTTGTTTCTTCCTGGCGAAAGGCTGGTGATACCAGGCCCGAAGTGCTCGAAAAATGTCAGGAAGATTATCCCCTGATGGCTGTTCCAGAGGGCCATCCGGTAGTTCAAATTGCTTTGCAGGCCGGGAAAAAAATAGGCCATGAGCTCCGTCTCACCAAAACCGGTGGCGGTTCTGATGCCAACATTTTTAATTCCAGAGGGTTTCCCTGCGTGATCCTCGGAACCGGGATGCGAAAAGTCCATTCTACCGAAGAGTATCTCCCTCTGGAGGATTTTTGGAAGGCTTTTCGGTTCACGCTTGAGATTCTGAGGCAGGCGGCAGGATAATTCTGGCCCTTGCTCCCCCTTGGGCCCTGTTTTCAAGAACCAATTCTCCCCCGTGGAAAATGATAATCTGACGACTGATTGCAAGCCCAAGCCCGGTTCCCGTAGGTTTGGTAGTATAGAAGGGGCGGAAGAGATCTTTGATTTTATCCTCAGGGATTCCCGGGCCCGTATCCTCAACGGCAGCCTCTATCCCCTTTTCCGTTCTGTAAGTTTTTACCGTTACCTCCCCACCCTGAGGAGTTGCTTCCAGAGCGTTATTCAAAAGGTTCCAGAGCACCTGTTTTATTTTTTCAGGATCTACTTCCACCCAGAGGGGCTCTTCGAAAAGATCGAGTCTTAACGTCTGCTTTTCGGTCTCGAATTGGGGGGAAGCCATTTCCACGGTTTCTTGGACTAAAGAATTGAAATCTATTTTTTGACGGACAATTTTTATCTGGCGAGTTCTGGCCCGCATATTCTCAAGGATTTTTTCAAGCCTTAGCGTTTCTTTGAAAATTAATTCCGTGCGACGAGAAAGGGCCGGATCGTCCTTTAAAAATTCCTGAAGGATTTCAGCGGCCAATTTAAGGCTTGTGAGAGGGTTTTTTATCTCATGGGCAATGCTGGCCGTTAATTGGGCGGCGGTGGCAAGTCTTTCGGTCTCGATGAGACGCTGTTGATAATCGTGGAGTTTAGAGGCCATATAATTAAAGGCCCGGGCAAGATTTCTGATTTCAGGAGGGCCTTTTACTTCCACGCGCTGGGGCCATTTACCCTCGGCTAACTTCCGGGTAAAGGCCTCCAGTTCCTCAACAGGCTGGGTGAAAGAGCGGCTGAGAAGCCAGCCTACCACCAGCATAAAAACCAGCCCGCTAAAAGTGGTGTAAAGAAGACCATAAATGAG
Organism: Thermodesulfobacteriales bacterium; assembly: GCA_026985945.1. GTDB lineage: Bacteria > Desulfobacterota > Thermodesulfobacteria > Thermodesulfobacteriales > Thermodesulfatatoraceae > Thermodesulfatator. Next base: position 1,957 of record JALSPN010000022.1, on the reverse strand, counting down.
TTTTTTCTGGATCCTCTGCTCAAGGCCGGTGGGAAGAAGTAGTCCGAAGTAGCCCGAAATATCCTCACTTATCCGGGCTTCAAAAAGCACAAAACGATAGATCCTTCCGGCAAGAGAAATTTTTTGGACTACCGGATGAGAAGAGAGTTTTTCCAGAACGTTTGGGGGGATTTGAAGTAAAAAATCGGGGATAGGGTTGAGCTTAAAGGTGGCTGCCAGCAATTTTCCCGTTTTGGAATATACAAAGACCTCCCCCCCTAACATACGCCGCAGACGAACCAGGCTTTCTTCATCCAAAAGATTCCCTTTATCAAGGACAAAGTTTACTAATCGGCTCGCTTGGGTGCTTTCTAGCTCATCAAGTATTTCTCTCGTGAAGGTGATAGAAGTATAAGCAAAGTAAGCAGAAATAAAAATAATTAGGGCTGAAAAGGAAATTATAAAGCGTTTAAACATTAAATCTGGTCTTTAAAAGTTTTCGCAATTCTTCAAAATTTTTAACATGGTAAGCGGCCGGAAGAGAAGGATTTTTGAAGGCCACCAGAGGAACCCCTAAAGACCTTGTAAGTTTATAGTCCACTTCAGAATCCCCAACATAGAGGCTTTCTTGCGGTGAGACTCCAAAATGTTCAAGAATTATCTTTAAGGCCTCAGGATGAGGTTTGGGTTGTGGAGCTATGAGGGCCGTTACAACCAGGTCAAAGAAGGGATCAAGCCCAAAAGTTTCCAAGAGTTTACCCATAGTGGTGGTGCGGTTGGTGGAAATGGCGGTTTTAAGTGGTGGGCGCACCTGCGAAATGAGCTCTTTAAGCCCGGCTTCAGGACGCATCAAAGGCAAAAAAGGCTCGTAGGAGAAATTTTTCTGAAATTGAAGGGCCTTTTCCAATAAGTCGGGGTAGTTTCGAAATAAGAAGCGGACCGAATTTTCCGCGGTTTGCATGTGAATATAGTGGAATTCTTCGTCAGTCAGGGGAGGCCTGCCGAGGGCCTTACAAATGGCGTTATAATAAGCCCGGTTGGCCTCCCGCGAGTCAAAAAGGACCCCATCACAGTCAAAAATCAAAAGCTTTAAGGACTGACCAATTTCCATTTGCCGTTTTCTATTTTGACAATAATCATGGAATCTACCCCGAGTCCGCAGTGATCCTTGGGGCTTAAACGATAAATACCAGAAATTCCCACATAACCGTTGATTTTTTCTAATTCATCCCGGATCTTGTCAGGGTGAGGCCCTGCTTTTTTTATGGCTATTACCAAAAGATTGATGGCATCCCAGGCATAGCCAGAATGGGTATTGATAGGAAATTCCCGATCCAGGTGATAGACCTCCCGATAAAGATGAACAAAATGGGCTATTACAGGTTTTTGGGGGTCAGAATCCGGAAGTTGATCCCAGGCTATCAGTTTTGTGGAAGGCATCAGATTACCTTCCGCCGCAGGGCCGGCAAGTTCCAGATATTTTGGGCCCGGGAGGCCGTGGCACTGGAAAAGGGGCACTTTTATCCCGAGGCGTTTGACATCCTTAGCTACCAGGGCTCCAGCAGGGCCAATGGTCCAGCAGACGATTACTTGGGGCCTTCGGGTCATGAGGCGGCGTAACTGTCCTGACATGTCGGTATCTGAAGGGTTAAAACTTTCCTCCGCCACGATAGTGAGCCCGTATTCAGGGGCTAATTTTTTGAGCCAGCGACGGCCATCTTGCCCGAAACCGTCTGAAGCGGTAAGGATGGCCACCCGTTTAATTCCTTTTTTCTGAAGATAGATGTAAATTTTTCTCACCGCGGTTGAGGAACGCTGCGGGGCCTTGAAAATGTAGCGGGCGGTTCCAAAACGGCCGCCTTCCATGATGACCGGATCCCCTCCTACCGTCATAACGATCGGAATATGGGCCCGTTCCACGATGGGCTTAATGGCCATTCCTGTGCCCGTCCTGGTGGGGCCGATAAGGGCCACTACC
>JALSPN010000021.1 GCA_026985945.1 Thermodesulfobacteriales bacterium | reverse complement strand
TGCGCCAGATCGCCAGCAATGCCGGATTTGAAGGGTCCATTATCGTGGAAAAGGTGAAGGCTGAAAGCGGCTCCGTGGGCTTTGATGCCGCCACCGGAGAAATAAAAGATCTCATGGAAGCTGGTATCATTGACCCCAAGAAGGTAAGCCGTACCGCTTTACAGAACGCGGCTTCTATCTCCGGACTCCTGCTCACCACTGAGGCCATGGTGGCTGAAAAGCCTAAAGAAGAAAAAGGTGGTGGCGGAGCCCCTGCCACTCCGGAATTCTAGTCTCTAATCGAAGCAATAAAGGGCGGCCCTAAGGCCGCCCTTTATTTTTTGTCTTCTATTCCGTTATTCCCTCCTAATCGCATCTCTTCGAAAGAGATCCGAATATGAAGAAATTTTTCTGATAGATTAATTTTGGACCCATAGGCTTGACCTGAATGCTGAAAAAAGAAAGGTGGGAAAAGAAGGATTAAAATGCAAAGAAGATGAATAAAATTAGCCAACGAGGAGTTTCTGAGGCGAGAGATTTTTCTTATTTGCCTTTTGAGCAAAGAGAAAAGAAATTTCGGCTTTTTTTCCTTATTTTTTCCCTTATTTTTGTGAGTGGAGGGTTATTATCTTTTTGTTGGGGGCGTTTTGAGGCTTCGCCGATCGTTCTTGCCAGGGCCCTCTGGGAGGGTAGAGATCCTATTCTCCAGACCATTGCCAAGATTCGTCTGACCAGGACATTGCTTGCCGCCTCCGTAGGGGCAACGCTTGCCCTTTCCGGGGCAATTTTTCAGGCTCTTTTGCGTAATCCTCTCGCAGAACCTTATACCCTGGGGGTTTCTACCGGAGCGGCCTTTGGAGCCACTCTAGCCCTCTTTCTGGGGATAGTTTCAAACATTGCCATTCCGCTCTTTGCTCTGGGTGGAGCGGGCTTTACCCTTTTCTGGGTAATATTTCTTTCCCGGACTGAAGAGGGGGCCTTCCGTCCTGCAACCCTGATCCTGGCCGGGCTGGTGGTCTCTTCTTTTCTGGCTGCTGGTATTTCCCTTCTCAAAAGCCTGGCAGACGAAACCGTCTCTTCCATCGTTTTCTGGTTGCTGGGAAGTTTTTCCGGTCGAGGACCAGGGCACTTCCTCTTCTTCTGGCCTTATGCCCTCCCTCTTTTCGTTCTGGCCTGGCTGTTTCACAAAGAACTTGATCTCCTTTCCTTAGGCGATGAGGAGGCCCTGGAACTTGGGGTCCCGGTGAGCAGAGTCCGGGGATTTTTGACTCTTTCTGCCTGTCTGGCAGCGGCGGTTTGCGTGGCGGTAAGCGGGGTGATCGGCTTTGTGGGGCTTATTGTCCCCCATCTTGTGCGTCTTTTGTGCGGTGCCAATCACCGCCAGCTCCTGCCTTTAAGTGCTCTCCTGGGGGCATCCCTGCTCCTTTTTTCGGATATTCTTGCCAGAAATATCCTGCCAACCGGGGAGGAACTTCCCATCGGGGTGGTAACCGCCCTTTTAGGGGCCCCTTTCTTTGCCTGGCTCCTCAAACGCAAGAAGAGGGAAATCGAATGGCTTCCGTAGAACTTCTTTATGCCAGAGAGGTAACCCTGGGCTATGGAAAAAAAGAAGTGGTCCGATTTTCTCTTGAACTTCGGAGGGGAGAATGGATCAGTCTCATCGGTCCCAACGGGGCGGGGAAAAGCACCATTCTTTACGGTTTGGCAGGGCTTATGCCTTTAAAAAGCGGTGAGATATGGCTCGCCAATGAATCTTTCACCCGCCTATCTCCCCGCAGGCGGGCCCGAAAGATCGCCCTTATGCGCCAGATTCCGGCCACCTCATATCCTTTCACGGCCTACGAAATCGTTTTACAGGGGCGTTATCCCCACGGCTTTTCCCAGGAAGATGAAAAATTGGCCTGGGAGGCCCTGGAAAGAGTTGGCGGGCTTCACCTGGCCGCAAGCCCCTTTTCTTCTCTTTCTGGGGGAGAGCGGCAGAAGGTGTGGCTCGCCAGGGCGATTGCCCAGCAGACCCCTATCCTTTTGCTTGATGAACCGGCCTCCCATCTTGACCCTGCGGTATCTCATGAAATTTACCAGCTCTTAAAAGAACTCTGTGCGGAAGGAAAAGCCCTTCTTTGTGTCTTACATGACCTAGCTTACGCCTCTCTCATGAGTGACCGGATCCTCCTTTTGAAAGAAGGCCGCGTGTTGGCTGAAGGCCCCCCTCAAGAGGTTTTGAATCCCGATCTCCTGGAAAAACTCTACGGGATTCCCTTCAGCGTGGTCAAACATCCTGACACCGGAAAGCCTCTTCCTTTTCCTTCAATAGGCCTCTGAAAGAAGATGTCTGTTTCCTATATGAACCCGACGGATACCATATCTTTTGGCGATACTAATAGCCATTTCCGCGTGGCGGCGAGAAGTGGTGGGTAAATCGTCCAGATAAAAAGCAGGATAGAAGGCCAGAAAAGACCAGGGAATATCTTTTGAAAGAGAGGCTATAAATTTAGCAAGGCCCTCTATTTCCTCTTCGTCCACATATCCCGGGACAAGAAGGGTTGAAGCCACCAGTGGGGGTGGCACCGGACGCTTTTCAACAAAGGACGCCAGCATTTTAAAATTTTTGAGGGTCATCTCGTTAGAAACTCCACAAAGGGTGAAGTGTATGGGGAGGGAGAAGGCTTTGAGATCTACCTTGAGACACCCCCCTGAGGCCATCGAAAGCCGCATCATCTCACAAATGATGGGGGTATTTTCGGCACCATTGGTTTCCCAGCAAATGCGAAGGATTTCTCCCCTGCGCTTTTTGAGGGCCTTTCGCGAGAAAGAGAGGGCATGGGGGCTTTGCGGGCCGGGATCGCCTCCGAAATAGCAGATACAGGAAACGTACTCTTTTAGGTCCAGAAAAATCTTCTCTACAGGCTTGAGAAGATCTTTTCTGCGAAGTTTGAAATGCCAGTTCTGGCAGTAAAGACAATTAAAATTGCAGGCCTCATAAAAAACTGCCAGATTGGCAAAGCCCTTTTCTGGCCCGGGGAAATGGGCGAAACGAGGATAACCCGCCCCAGTTCCTCCGGCGCAAACAAAGTCCGCCACACAGTTGGTGGGCAACGGATCCAGATACCAGGAGACGTAAGCTGCTGAAGGACCAGGGCCTTCAAGCCGCCCCCTCCTGTTTTGCCACACGCCACAATATCCACTTTCTCCTTCAGGGAGGCGGCAAAAATGATGACAGAGACGGCATGGAACGCCGTCAGGGTCCCTGGGAGGCTCTTCTAGAAGTCCAAAAGCGCGGCGGGTGTGGCGATGAATTTTTTCAAGTTCGGGCTTTATTTCTTGCCAGAAATCCCTCAAACAAGAGGCACAAAAACCTATTTTTTGAGAGATAGTGGGGCTTTTTCGCTGACAGGATTTACAGGTTCCCATCTTCGTATCGTTTCACTTCTAGAGTGAAACCCTTGATCCCAGAAACCACTATCTCTTCCCCCGGAGGAATTTCTTCCCGGCTTACCGCCTGCCAGATTTCCCCGTGGACAAAGACCTGCCCTCCCTGAGGGCCAACAGGATAGATGGTCCTCCCCCGTTCTCCAATAAGGCCTTCGGGGCCGGTGGTGGGTTTTTTCCTCACGGCTTTTACGGCAAGATAAGTAACCCCGGAAAGGAAAAGAGTCATGGAGGCCAGGACGGGGATCAGGACCTGATAATCGAGTTTAAGGCCGGCTGGATTTTTCCCAAAAAGCATAAGAGAGCCCAGCACCAGGCTTATGAAGCCGGCCAGCCCCAGAAGACCATAGCTTGTAATCTTTATCTCTAGAAAAAAGAGAAGCCCGGCCAAAAAGATAAGCAGGAGGCCGGCATAATTGACCGGTAAAAGGTGCATGGCATAAAAAGCAAGAATAAGGCAGAGGGCCCCCACCACCCCGGGAAAGATGGCTCCGGGATGAGAAAGTTCAAAATAAAGCCCTGCCAGGCCAAGCATGAGCAGGATGTAAGCGATATTGGGGTTCGTGATAAGACGCAGGATGCGATGTCGCAGGTCTTCTTTAATATTGACCAGCCTGGCCCCTCTGGTGTGAAGGGTTACCTCCCGGTCTAAAAGTTTGATCTTTCTTCAAGAGAAAGGAGAAGTTCTGAAAGGTTTTCAGCTATAAGGTCAATGACTTTTAGCTTGAGGGCCTCTTCAGCGGTTACAGACACACTTTCTCTTACCGCCTTTTCAGCCCAATCCGCATTGCGGTTTCTCAATTTGGCAAGAGACCGGGCCAAGGCTGCCAGGTCATTTTCGACCTTTTTGGACATTTCTTCATCCATTTTTTGGCCCATGGTTACCGGATGGGCCGCACCTACATTCGTCCCCGGGGCCATGGCTGCTACGTGAGCGGCAAGGAGGATAAAAGTGCCGGCAGAAGCCGCCTGGGCCCCCGGAGGATAAACATAGACCACCACCGGAATCTCAGCGTTTAAAATCATCTTCACGATCTTGCGTGTGGAGGTGACCAGCCCTCCGGGGGTGTCAAGTTCGATGATAAGGGCTTCGGCTTTAAGGGCTTCGGCCTTCTCAAGGGCTTCTTTGATTTTGGCAGCAGTAAGGGGGGTGATGGCTTCCTGAAGGTTCAATATGACGAGAGAAGACGGGGAAGCTTTACAAAAGCCTTCGCCGCAAGATATTAGCAAGCCCAAAAGTAAAAGAACGAAATAGATAATTCTCACTTTAGTTGGTATCCTTAAGTCCTGTTTTTCTCTCTTATTCTCTAATTTCCGCCAATTTCAATTCCAACTTATCCTCAGTCCTTAAAGCCGAGAAAGCACTTATTTTTCTCTCTTTGAGCTGATATCCCTCATTTTATTTCAAAATTTTATTTCAAAATAGCTAAGAAACTAATAATTTTTTAGAATTCTTCCTGAGTGTAAGCACAAATTGTAGCATGTATAGCGGGATATCTTCAGATTATTGAACCCGAAAAAAAGCACAACTTTGGAAAACTTGGTCCCTACTATTTACAGTCCTGTGAATTTAAACTGGCCCTTCCCGAGAACATCGTGAAGGTGAATAATTCCCACAACCTTCCTTTCCTCTACCACCGGCAAAACTGTAATCAAGTTTTTTTCCATCACATAAAGGGCTTCGGCGGCAAGGGCCTGAGGAGTTATTGTCTTGGGATTTTTGGTCATGACTTTCTCTACGGGAAGATCCCTGAAATCTCCATATCTAAGAAGTGCCCTCCGTAAATCTCCGTCTGTCACAATACCGCAAAGAAAACCCTTTTCATCCAGCACGAGGACGCAACCAAGGCTCTTACGGTTCATTTCTAAAAGGACTTCAGACATCCTGGTCCTCGTCTTAACAAGAGGTAAGGCCACTCCCCAAAGCATGATCTGGGAAACCTGGA